>JBDKUB010000534.1:0-12763 GCA_039679915.1 Anaerolineaceae bacterium | reverse complement strand
TATTTTTTTGTTCTAGGGTGAGTTCTGCCATAGTCGCCCTCAATTCGGGTAAAAAGAAAATCGGATCGTATCCGAAACCATTCAAGCCGCGTTCTTCAGGAATAATCTCTCCAAAGCAATCCCCTTCGGCAATTGAAATATCGCCTGGTGGATTATAGATCGCCACCGTACAATGAAAATGCGCCTTCCAAGGACGTTCTTTATCCTTCAAACCTTCCAACAGATAGGCGCGGCGGTCGGCATCAGTCGCATTGGCAAGGGGCGAAAAACGACGTGAACGAATACCGGGTGCACCAGAAAGGGCATCTACTTCTAATCCGGAATCATCTGCCAAACTGATCAAACCGGTCAACTGCCCAAAAGCTATGGCTTTCCGAGTGGCATTTTCACGATACGTTTCAGCCGTCTCTTCGACATCTAAAAGCGCTCCTACATCTTCAGGCGTTACCAGTTCCAAAGGTATATCTTGAAGTAGCGCTTTCATTTCAATAAGCTTACCCTGATTCCGGCTGGCTAATAGAAGTTTACCCATATGTTGTCCATATACAATTATTTTTGATATTTAATTATAATTATACAATAATAAAAGAATAACTTGACGAGTGATTTTGGATATGCTATAATATCCCAAATCGAAAAAAGAATTCATTTTTAGATTATACATCTATATACGCCAGTGCCTCACTCTAGCAACCCTCTCCGCTTGAACGTTGGTTTTATAATAAATTTATCTGTAGGGGAAAGTCGAGATTTTACATTCGATATCCCAAACCTTCACTTGGATACCGATTTCGATTTGGTCAATTTAAATGGATTGGCACACATTACCCGAACCGCCCAAGGTTTACTCGTACAAGTCAAATTAAACGCGGTGGTGAATTGCGAATGCGTACGGTGTTTAACCCCATTCAACCAACCTTTACATTCTGAGTTTACTGAATTATATGCCTTCTCTCGTAATTCGATGACCGATTCTGGGTTGATTTTACCCGATGACGCTCAAATCGATTTAAAACCATTGATCCGCGAATATATGCTATTAGAAGTGCCCATCAGCCCCTTGTGCAAGGAAGATTGTAAAGGGCTTTGTTCAATTTGTGGTGAAAATTTAAACATCACTACCTGTAACCACGAGGAAGACTCTATCGATCCACGTTTGGCTATACTAAAGTCTCTATTGAAAAAAAGCGAGAATAATTAAGTCTTTATCTATGTAAAATATCATCATATTTGCCTGTTTTGCAGGAGGGTCGTGTATGGTTTATCCAGGCATTCCAATAACCAAGAATGAGGCGCTTTCCGATTTATTAGAAAAAGCGGAAGTGCAAGGATATGTCACGCTTACCGATATCGGAGAGTCATACCCAGAACCTTCTATATCCGATTTAGACCATCGTCGCATCGTCTCTTTCTTGCAGAACCAGGGTATTGATGTGCTAGAAGAAGATGATTTATTTGGGGATGATTATTCTGGCAGCGAATTCGATAGCTATCTACCTACAGACCATTATTCCTCGGATGATTCAATAGAAATATATCTTAAGGAAATGGGCCGTGTTCCTCTCCTTTCATTGGACGAAGAAATCCAGTTGGCTATGTCCATAGAAAATGGACTCGAAGCCCAACGGAAGTTGATCACCGCGAATAATAGTGAAAAAAAATGCCATCGAGGAGAATGGGAAGTGCAAGTCAAAGAAGGTCAACTTGCCCGAGAACATCTCATCAAAGCGAATACCCGTTTGGTAGTGAGTATTGCGAAAAAATACATGGGGCGCGGTTTACCTTTTCTGGATTTAATCCAAGAAGGAAACCTAGGGTTGATGAAAGCCGTGGAGAAATTCGAATACCGACGCGGCTTTCGCTTCTCCACTTATGCTACATGGTGGATCCGCCAAACTATCACCCGTTCGATTGCCGATCAAGGCCGGACTATACGTCTGCCGGTCCATATGACCGACCGCATTCGGCAACTGTATAAGGTCTACCACACCCTGGAACAAGATTATGGTAGGCCACCCACGACCCAAGAACTGGCAAATAAACTGGACATCTCCATAAAAAAGGTTCAATGGATGTTACAAGTCTCCTGGATACCGCTTTCTCTGGAAAGCCCGGTAGGTGATGAAGACGATTCGGAATTAGGTATGTTCGTTGAGGATCAAATCTCACCCTCCCCGGCTCAGGTGACATATAACAATATGTTACGAACTGCCGTAGATAATGTATTGGCTACGCTCACACCCCGGGAGGCACGCATCATTCGACTGCGTTACGGGTTAGATGATAATCACCCGTATACTTTAGAAGAAGTTGGCAATAAATTTGGGTTGACCCGCGAACGCATTCGCCAGATCGAAGGCAAAGCCTTAAAGCGTTTACGTCATCCCTACCGTTCACGCCAGCTACGCGAATATTTTTGATAGATAACAACGATTTTTTAGTTAATCTTGACAAATTTAAATCGCCGTTATAGACTTACATCATCTCAAACAAAAAAAATCCTTTCTATATAGAATAAAGACATATGAGCTTAAACTCATCCACGATAATTACAGTTATGTTCAAAATGTGCATGCCTGAGCTTCAAAGGACAGCTCTGTGGATGAAGTTTTTTTATTGAGAGAATCATTCGCAAAATATCGAGCTGTCCATCAAGGGCAGCTTTTTTTTTCAAATTTTTTATTTAGGAGCATTCCGTGACCCATAATATTTTAGTTTCCGTCGCCTGGCCATACGCCAATTCGAACATCCATGTTGGAAATATCACCGGCTCTTATCTGCCGGCCGATATTTTTGCCCGTTACAATCGACTCTTAGGGAACAGGGTATTAATGGTTTCCGGGTCCGATGCTCATGGCACCCCTGTAACTGTGCGCGCCGATGCAGAAGGTACTACCCCATTGGAAGTCTACAAAAATTTTCACGCTTCCTTTTTAGAGCTGTATCAAAAATTGGGGATATCATACGATCTATTTACCAGCACACATACCCAAAATCACTTTAAGGTATCCCAAACCATCTTCACTTCACTGCAGAAAAATGGTTACCTTTACACGCAGAAAGAAAAACAATGGTTTGCCCCTTCGCAGGGACGTTTCCTCCCCGACAGATATATCGAGGGCACCTGCTATGTTTGCGGCTACAACAACGCCCGCGGCGATCAATGCGACCAATGCGGAACGCTTTTGAACGCTACCGAATTGATCAATCCCCGCTCAAAAGTGGATGGTTCTACCCCTGAACTGCGTGAAACCGAACATTTCTATCTCGATTTGGGTAAATTACAAGATGCGGTAGTCGCTTTCCTGCGAGAAAAAGAATCCTATTGGCGGCCTAATGTGCTTCGTCAATCTCTGGGTCAAATCCTCGCCAATGGATTGCATGGACGCGCTATCACCCGCGATCTGGATTGGGGTATCCCCGTTCCGGAAAAGGGGTGGGAAGGTAAATGCTTATACGTTTGGTTCGAAGCTGTAATAGGCTACCTTTCCGCCGCTATCGAATGGTCGATCATCAATCATGAACTGGATGCCTGGCATGATTGGTGGGTTCACCCGGAAGGGCGTTCATATTATTTCATTGGTAAGGATAATATTCCTTTTCATGCCGTAATTTGGCCGGCGCAACTGATCGGCTCGGGGGAACAATTTGTGGAATTATTCGAGGGTAAAAAAGGATTGCGCCTCAATTTACCTTACGATGTGCCCGCAAACGAATTCATGAATTTGGAAAGCCAGAAGATTTCCGGCAGCCGCAACTGGGCAGTGTGGGGGTTGGATTTTCTTTCCCGCTACGATCCCGATCCATTACGCTATTACCTCACCATTAATATGCCTGAAGGAAAAGATACCGATTGGGATTGGCAGGATTTTTATAATAAAAACAATAATGAATTGGTAGCTACCTGGGGTAATTTGTCTTACCGCGTTCTCTCCTTTGCTTATAAAAATTGGGAAGGTCATGTCCCAGTCCCAGGAGAACTGCGCCCCGAAGATCAGGCTGCTCTATCGGTTATTGATGCTGGTTTTCAAACCGTCTCTGAACAATTGAATGCCGTACATCTTCGAGCAGCATTACTTGAAGCGATGCGTCTGGCAACCGAAATCAATAAATACTTAGATGTAACCGCACCCTGGTTGGCTATCAAAACGGACAAAGAGGCAGCCGCGAAATCAGTGTTTACCGCTTTAAAAGCAATCGATTCGCTAAAAATTTTGCTGGCACCTTTTCTCCCATTCACTTGTGAAAAGCTCAACCAATATCTCGGCTATACGCAGCCAATCTTCGGCTCACAATTCACCTCCACCGTTCAAGATGAGCTTGGTGAACATACGGTTCTCCAATATAACGCCGATCAGGCACACGGCTCCTGGACACCAAGCCAACTTGCACCCGGTCAACAACTCACACAACCTGCCCCACTCTTCAAAAAATTGGACGAAAAAATCGTCGAGGAAGAACGCCGGCGATTGGGCAATTAACCCCTTTCAAAGTATTCTAAGTTCAGTCACGCAATCCGCTCAAGTGGTCTACCAATAATTGCATGGCAGCTTGAGCGGCTTGATTTTTAATTGCGATCCGGTCACCCTGCCAGATATAATGCCAGGCTTTTTCTGTGGTTGCATCGCTCAATCCAATCCAGGTCAATCCAACCGGTTTATCCGGAGTGCCTCCGCCAGGTCCTGCTATCCCACTCACCGACAATCCAATATCAGCCGCCAGGGCTTTGCGAATCCCACGTGCCATCTCCAACACTGTTTCTTCACTCACCGCCCCAAACTTCTCCAAAGTTTCCCATTTCACTCCCAGTAAGCGTACTTTAGCTTCATAAGCATAGGCTGTGACGCTCCCTACATAATAAGTCGATGACCCGGCTATATTCGTAATCAGGTTGCCGATCAAACCCCCGGTACACGATTCGGCGACAGCCAGCCGCCAACCTCTTTGACGTAATAATTCACCAATAACGACCTCTAATGGCTTGCTCAGGGCACACCTCCCGGGTAATACATTTTTTCCCTTGCGGAAAACAGCCTAATTATAGCACCGGCTTTCAACGGTCTATCACGTTACCAGATGATGGCCATCATGTTAGAATTGTAGATATGGAAATACCCGAAAAGATCAGCGGAATTCTCGATAATTTGCCCACAAAGCCCGGTTGTTACCTTATGCGGGATGAAGAAGGTAAAGTTATCTATGTGGGCAAAGCGATTAATTTACGCAATCGGGTGCGTTCGTATTTCCATAGCACATCTCAACAAAATAAAAAAACCAGCCAATTAGTAAGTCACATTCGGGATATCGAATGGATTTTGGTTGATTCCGAGCTGGAAGCTCTCATCCTCGAAATGAACCTGATCAAAAAATATCGCCCTCACTACAACGTAAGACTCAAGGACGATAAACGCTATCCTTTCATTAAGGTATCCTGGGCTGATGATTTTCCAAAGGTGACGGTCACCCGCCAAATGCTGCAGGATGGTTCGCGTTATTTTGGACCTTATACCGGGGTTTGGGCAGTGCACCAAACTCTGGATTATATCCGCCGCATCTTCCCTTTTCTCACATGCGACCGAACGATTACTGGTAAAGATAAACGAGCATGCCTATATTATGACATCAAACTTTGTTCTGCCCCCTGCATCGGTGCTATATCGCAAGCAGGGTACCGACAGATGATCGATGACTTATGCCAATTCCTGATGGGCAGAACCGAGCCAATTGTTTCTCGGCTGCAAACAGAAATGGATAAGGCATCCCAATCCCTGAATTTCGAAAAAGCCGCCCTTATTCGGGATCGTATTCGGGCGATCGAGAGTGTAGTCGAAAAACAAAAGGTCATATCCAGTGAATACATCGATTCAGATGTCATGGCTATGGCACGCTCGGATGGTGAAGCCTGCGTGCAGGTATTTTTTATCCGCGGCGGAAAACTTATCGGCAGGGATTACTTTTTACTGGAAGGCACATCCGACACCCCCGACTCAAATGTATTCGAATCTTTCATCAAGCAATTTTACGACCAATCTCCCAATGTGCCACCTCAGCTTGTTCTACCGAATGAGATCGAAGAAGCCAATATCATCCGTCAATGGTTGAGCCAAAAAAGCCATGGGCACAAAGTGGAAATCGTTGTTCCAAAGCAAGGGCAACAGCAGGACCTGGTCAAAATGGCGGCTGAAAATGCTATCGAAACATTGAATTCCCTTAAAGCCCAATGGCAGGCAGATAAAAATCGCCAGTTGGAAGCCCTTAGCGAGTTGCAATCTGTATTCAATCTTTCTGGCCCACTCAACCGCATCGAATGCTATGATATTTCCAATACCCAGGGAACTTCTGCCGTAGGCAGTATGGTAGTATTCGAACAAGGCATACCCAAAAAACAATATTATCGACACTTCAACATTCGCCAGGTGAGCGGTCCGGATGATTTCGCCAGCATGGAAGAAGTGCTCACACGGCGTTTCAATCGCTGGCTAGCTGCCCAAGAAATATCTCAGACACCCGGGAAAAAAGCCGACCCTGCCTTTGCCTTGCTTCCCGATTTACTGATCGTAGATGGGGGAAAAGGCCAATTAAGCCGAGCAGTTTCCGTCTTGGAAAAATTTCAACTGCTTGGTAAATTTTCAGTTGCTGGATTAGCAAAGCAAAATGAGGAATTATTCGTCCCTAACCAGGCGCATCCCATCATTTTGCCTCGTCATTCCCAGGGCTTTTACCTTATTCAGCGTGTAAGAGACGAAGCTCACCGTTTTGCCGTTACCTCCCACAGAAAACTACGTACGAAAGAAGGATTGGCTTCCCGCTTGGATGTAATCCCCGGCATAGGACCGGCAAAACGAAAAGCATTATTAACCCAGTTTGGATCGATACAAGCCATTCAAGATGCCACCTTAGAACAACTATCCGTGATACCTGGAATTACACCCAAGCTGGCGGAATCAATAAAATCTTATTTGGAATAATATGAATTTTTTTAGGAGCAATAATGTCTGCTAAAAAGAAAACTGCTTCCAGCCATGAGCAGCGGCGATTGCGAATTCAGCAAGCCATATTCGCAATCATCGCTGTAATGATCATCCTGGTGATGATCATCAGCCTTGTAGCGAGATAGAATTCACCGGCTAACTCTCCAATAAATTTTGCAACGCATGACTGAATTCCTGCACCGAAAACGGTTTTTGCAGCCAATGAACATTGCCTTTTTCGAGTAATTTTTGGTTTTCGCCATCCATGGGGTGGCCGGTCACAAACAACATTTTAATATCCGGCCATCGGTCTTGAATAGCATGGAACAACTCTAATCCCCCCATTTTAGGCATCACGATATCACTGATGACAATTTTTACCGCTCCTTCATGAGCTTCTAAATACTCTAAGGCTTCCAAACCATTGGCAGCCGTACAAGCCTTATAATTATACGCATCCAATAAAGTATTCAATGCCTCGCGGGTCGCTCGGTCATCTTCAACGATAAGCACGGGTATCCCCACTCCGTCCATGGAGGATGGCTCCGAAATTGTTGAATGATCCATATCAACATCTTGAACAGGCAAGTAAATAGTAAAAGTCGTCCCCGAACCTAAATGACTTTGAACATCGATAAAACCATCATGCTGCTTGATGATGCCATAAACCTGAGCTAATCCTAAGCCGGTACCTTGACCCACAGGTTTGGTAGTATAGAAAGGCTCAAATATATGCGGCAGATGTTCTGGGGCTATGCCACGCCCGCTATCTTTTACTGATATGACCACCCAATTCCCTGAAGTCAAATGAGGAATATTCGGATGATCACCCTCCTGATAGGTGAGGTGCTTTAGAGAGAATTGTAATAATCCTCCTTCTGGCATGGCATCTCGGGCGTTCAACGCCAGATTCATGAACACTTGTTGTAATCGAGTGGGGTCAGCGTTCACCAGATAATTGCCCGACTGATACTGCAGTTCCACATGAATCGTTTCGGGGAGAATGCGCTCCAGCATTTTCTCCAATTCTTTGATGAAAGGCAGCAGGTCGAGTGTGGACTGCTCCATTATCGAGCGACGGCTGAAATCCAAAATTTGCCGAATCAAACTGGCAGCTCGTTGCACTTGCTCTTGGATTATGATTAATTTTTCCTGGCTTGCTTCTTGTATATTGCGGTCGTTGCGCAATAAATCGGCATAAACCAAAATCGCAGCCATGATATTATTGAAGTCATGAGCAATTCCTGCTGCAAGCTGGCCTACGGTCGCCAGGCGTTCCTGCATCTGGATGCGAGTTTGATTTTCTCTTTCTTCGGTGACTTCCCGCAGCATTATCACCCATTGGTGGTTTTCTTCCCCCACTGATCGTGCCTGTACTTCGAAATATCGCCGCAGAAATTCATCTTGGACTATTTCAACTGGACCCACATCTTTGTGCCGTTCGATAATATCTTCGATGGGAAATCCGCCAATTTCAACCAAAACTCCATCGCGGATAAGAGCGTGTAACGCTGATAATAACTCTGTTCCAAGTGGATTAGTCACTAACAACCTGAAATCCGAATCCAAAAATAATACGCCCACCGGCAAATGCTCTACTAAATTTGCCAAACGTTGCTGTTCGGCAGCCAAAATCGCGGCTATCTTTTCCACAGCAAGACTTGCTTGATGGGCAAATGTGCTGAGCAATTGCTTTTGACCTTCGTTACCTGGTTGAACTCCTTTTCCCCCTACAATCAAAATTCCGACTTGTCTTCTTCCAATCAAGATGGGCGCTTCCATCATCGATTCGATATATTGGATTTGTCCGCTTCCATGAGGGGTTTCATCACGGCAAATTATTTCCACTGGTATATGAGATATATCTTTTTGATTGGATTTTTCATCAAGCCAAACTTTCACCCAATTATCGCGAATCTGATTGAGAGCTGTCGGAGATAAAGGTTTAACTGTTTCAATGGTTACTTTTTGGTTACCATTTTGGAAAAAGCAGCTTGCCGCAAATTCCGCCCCGGATGCCGATCTAAGATGGCTTAGTAGAATATGAAATAATTCATCGTAGGATAAGGTGTAACCAATTTTTTGACTCAACTGGTAAAGCTCGGTTAATTCGGAGGTCCTTTGATTAACAACAACCTCCAACTCCTGAGCGTGTTCGCGGACTCTTTCGTAAAGGAGAGCATTTTCCAAAGCAATCGATATTTGACCAGCCAAAACCTCCAATAGATTACAATCTTGCTCACCCAATTGCCCAAAGCAATCAGTTTCGATATTAATAACACCGCAAACCTGGTCATTTCTAAAAATGGGTACTGCCAATTCTGAAACGGTAGAAGAAATATCCGCCATATATTCCGGTTCTGTAGTGACATCCGGGATAAGAATCGCTTTTCCGGTTCGAATTACTTTACCAACGACACCACGTGTTACCGATAGATCAGGGGTTAATGGGACTTCCCCAAAATACGCCCTCAAACGCATTACCTCCCCCTCGACAAGATAAATCTCCACCAGGGGATAACCCAAAATCATTGCCAGTTGATTGACTACTTCATCCAAAACGACTTGAACATCCAACCGTTGGTTGAATTTTTGTGCCAATGATTGAATCAAAGTCATTTCGTTGAGTCGGCGCTTAATCTCTTGATAGCGGCTTGCATTGCTCAAAGCTAAACCGACACCCTGACATATCGCTTGTAGTAATTCAAGCTGCTCATCAGAGAAAGCATCCCGCCCACTGTGAAGAACACTGATTACACCCAAAACACTATCTTCAGCTAAAATTGGTGCCGATATAACCGAATGAATGTTGTCATCTAATCCCTTAACCTGCAACCAATGCGTATCCAGGTCCACATCGGGGACTATGACTGCTTGACGCTGTTGTGCAACCCACCCGGCTAATCCTTCGCCAAGATGCAGCATTATTTTTTCATGCTTTTCAGGCAGGATTGCCGGCGTGGTACCACATAACGAATGTAAAACTAAAACGTCTTCATCGGGACGATAAAGGAAGGCTTGCCCTAAAACACCTTTTATAACCTTGTTTGTAAGAGTAATCGCACGAGCAAGGATTTCATCAACATCCAACGTCACTGCCAATTCATTATTGATGTCAAAAAGCAATTCGAGGTGTTTTCGTTCGACAGCCGCTTGCTCGAATAAACGAGCGTTTTCGATAGCGATGGCTGCCTGAACGCCAAGCATTCCCAATAGACGCAGATCATTATCGCTGAATTGGCGCGGTTTTTCATAAGAGATGTTCATCACCCCCACTACCCGCTGCCCGATTTTCAGCGGCAGCCCTACAATTGCTCCATGCCATTCAGGAGGTGCATCTTTATAGATAGGACTTTCTTTCATATCATGAACAACAATCATTTCCCCGGTTCTTGCCACGGTTGCTGTTAATCCATCTGGGCGTGGTATAGCAATAGGCTCCCCGGACCTGCCGTCAGACCAAAGGGAAGCGCCAAAAGTTAATTTTCCCTCTTCCTCTCCCGAATACAGGAAGATGTGCCCATTATTGGCGCCTTTCAGAAGCCGCAATGTACTGCTGAGAATTGCATCCAATACCGCCTGTAATTCAAGGCTCGATGTTAAGCTAAGACTGGCCTGACGCAAAGCTTCCAGCTCAGCCGCGCGTTCTTCTTTCGCCTCATATAATCGAGCATTCTCTATGGCAGAGGAAGCATGACCGGCAAATACCTGTGCTAAAGCAACTTCATCTTCTGTAAATCCTTCGAACGATGCCCGGTCTAAGCAAAGCAAGCCTATAACTTGATCCCTTACCATAATGGGGACACCCAACCAAGAATTCACATGTGAATTGATAGCTGTAGTTACCCACAATGGATCGTTATGAACATCTTTTATAACCCAAGGCAGACGGCTGTTGAGTGTTCTTGTTGCTCTGTTATCCAATTTACAATCGAAAGATACCGTATCGATGATACTAGGATCGCAGTAATAATCATAACCTCGCCAGGCTTTTATAACCAACGTATCTTTCTCTAATAGCATAATATTGCCCGTATCATAAATAATGACTCGTGCAAGTTGATCTAATACCGCCTGTAATACCTGATTCAACGAGAGGCTCGATCCAATGATACGCGCTGCATCTCGCAAGGCTTCTGCACGTTCGCGCGCAGTCCGCTCCGCATCGAATAAGCGCGCATTTTGCACTGCAATGGCGATCTGTTGCGCCAGAATATTCGATTTGTAAAGGTCGCTTTCCTTGAAAAAATCGACCGTGGTACTATCCACCATGAGCACACCGATCAATTTCTGCTGGGCGATAATTGGCACTCCCATGAATGAGCGCACATGTTCAGCGCCTTTTACCCAAATCCAATCGGGGTACGAGCGTACATCAGGGATGACAACAGGTTTTAAATCCTGTGCCATTTTTCGAATAATAGGGCTCTCGATCAAAACTTCACTAGCGTTGCGGCTGGTTAATCGTTCATTTTCGTAGCCAATGCCGGCAATTAATGCCGGTTTTCCGGTTTCTCTGAATAGAAGCACCGAACTGGTCGCAAAAGTCAATATCCGACTGAGTTGTCCTAAAATTCGGTGGAGAACCTCATCTAATTCGAGGCTCTCATTTACAACCTGCGCCACATCCCTGAATAGCTCAGCTTGTTCATGAGCCGATTTTTCCACCTCGAATAATCGCGCATTCTCTATAGCTATTGCGGATTGATTGGCAAAAAAGGATAACAGCTCCTGCTCGGCATCGCTAAACTGACGGTTTTCGTCTACAACATATACCTGTATAATTCCTTTTAACTGTTTTTGCCATACCATGGGCATGAACAGCATGGCATGGCGCAATTTATCCCAGCCAGTTGATTCAATTGCAAAATTCGAATTAGAAAAGCGATCGATACAAAGGGGCTTTTTATTTGAAACCACCCACTCTACTGCCCCACTTCCATATTCGATTGATTTTAACGAAGAATTATCCGAAGCGTAGGGAAACTCAGTACTCGGGGTTACGACTTGATTTTCTGCGTCATATAAATATAAACAGCCGCCATCGGCATTCAATAAGCGAACGGCATAGGTAATGATATTTTTATACAACGTTGGTTGATCTTGTATTGTCGAAATATCTGATAGCAAATCGTGCAATACGGATAATTCTTCTGCTTTGCGTTGAGTCGATTCTTCCAATTGCTTTTTTTCAGTGATATCCCGAATCATGCTGTATATTAACCGGCCAGCGCTCGTCGGAAACGTGCATGATAAGGCTTGAACAATCCGGTTTGAACCATCCGTTTGTTGAATTGCGTATTCACTGAGGTTGTTCTGGTTTCCTTCTCGATTGTGCTTCAAAAATTCAAAAAATTCTGTTTTTAAATCCTCTCCTGATATCGCCTTGCCAGCCTTTGATAATAATTTCGGGCAGACCTCCCAAAAATATTTTCCAATGGCGTTGAAGCGAGCAATCCCGGTCATCGATACCAATCCATTATTCCATTCGACGACCACTCCATTCTCATCGATCAACAAAATTCCATCGCCCGTATTTTGAACAATTCCATTGAAACGTTCTTCCATCAGGGTCAGAGCTTGTTCAGGCTGATTTGCCAAAGTCGAATTTTCAATTATTTCGGAATCGGATGGCAACTGGTCATTTTTACATCGGATAACAGCCTGAACGATCCCCTCTTCCTCTTCTTCTACCAATGTGGCATGGATTTGTACATTTAGAGGAGGATTACCAAAATGATTAAAGGATGTCCTCATCGCTTGAGTTTTATCTTGTTGTAGAGAAATTAATA
>JBDKUB010000057.1:0-4072 GCA_039679915.1 Anaerolineaceae bacterium | reverse complement strand
TTGTGTTGTGTGTGGTTTCTCCGATGATTGTTTTTTAGCAGCGGTTTTAGAAAGGTCATCTTGTCTTTCTTTTGGCAGGCTGCTTTTTTGTCGCTTGTTTTTACCTCCGGATGGCATATCAGTTTTTGGGGCAGCAGTGGCAGGCTTACGCTGGGTCTTCTTTGCTTCAGGGACGGGCGCGGTTTTCTGAGCGGAAGCCGCGTTTTGTGTTTTACGTGGTTTCTTTCTACTCACAGGGGCATCCTTGATTTCTTGTGATGGTCGCGCCGGGCGTGATTTTGCATTTGCCGAAGATTTCTTGCTGCCTGTTTTCCCATTGATCTCTTCCAGCATGTGATTCATACTCAATTGTTTGACAGCAGTCATAGATTCCTTTTGGCTGGTTTTATCTAAGGACGATATTTCGGCTGCTTTTCGTCTGGTTCTAGCAATCCGCTTCTTACCATTAGACGCACTTTCTTGCTCATCTATAGCTGCCAAACCAATGACATGACATCCCTTCAATACCGGAATGACTTTTCCACGCGCCTGGCGTCCCTGCAAAGGCACTTCGTCGAATTGGACTAGACGGGGAGCGAGTCGGTCGGTAAATATAGTCAGGTGAGCATCGCCCCTCCCAATGGCTATCCCAACCAGTTGAGCTTTGCCGGTTTGCTTCCAGGCTAATACACCCTGCCCGTATCGACCTTGCCTGGGATACTGGTCGAGGTTCACCCGCTTAGCGCTGCCATCACCGGCAACCATCATCAAGTCGCCGGCTTTGGGCAGGGTTTCCATCCCTACCAAATAGTCGTTCTCTTTCAACTTGATTCCCAGGACGCCCATAGAAGCCAACCCCATAGGGCGCACCTCTTCTTCGCTAAAGCGAATTGCCATGCCGTTGGCAGTCACCAGCAATACTTCGGCTGTGCCATCGGTGAGACGCAGCCACGCCAAAGAATCTTCTTCATTGACTTTCGCCAATATAAACGAATTGGCAGAAGGACCAGGCAGCTCACTTAACGGCGATTTTTTCAACATGCCTAGGCGGGTAGCGGTTAATACAAATCCGCTCTCCGGTCGTTCACCCTTGGGTGGCAAGGTGAATAGAGTCGCCAGTTGATCTTCAGGTTGTAAAGGAGAAATTTTATAAAAGGGTGTTCCGTTAGAGGGCGTATCCGCTTCCGGTACGGCATGAATAGGTATGGCAGCGGCTTTACCACTACGGCATACCAGATAAAGGATATGACGTGTCGAAGTTTGCAAACACCAGGCTGGGGCTTCATTGCCACTCAGGCGAGGAGGTCTATTATCAAGGGAGCGAGAAATCAACCCATCTTTGGATACTGCCAGCCAGATGGTTTTTTCTTCGGCTAAATCGCCGGTAGTCAGCAGCGAGTGCCGGCCGCCGGTTTTTGTTTTCACAATTTGGGTGCGCCGTCTCTCACCATAAGCTTCTTTTACGGTTTGCAGCTCATCCGCTACAAATTGACGCATTTTTTTAGGGGAGCGCAAGAGAGCCACCAGTTCTTTGATTTTTAATTGCAGCTCTTTGTATTCCTCTTCGATTTTCTTGCGTTCCAGTGCAGCCAGGCGGCGTAACTGCATATCCAGGATTGCTTGTGCCTGAATCTCGCTCAATCGAAAGCGTTTCACCAAGCGTTGGCGAGCTATATCGACATCGGGTGCCTTGCGGATGAGGCTGATGACCTCGTCCAGATTCTGCAAGGCGATGCGCAACCCTTCCAAAATATGCGCCCGTTGGCGGGCGCGTTCCAATTCGAATTCACTCCGTCGTCGAATGATCTCTAAACGATGGTCGAGGTATACCCGCAAAGCCTGCTTCAAACTGAGTAAACGCGGTTCGCCATCCACCAATGCCAGCAGGATTATGCTGAAATGGCTCTGCATGGTTGTGTGGCGGTAAAGTTCGCGCAGCGCTGTCTCTGGTTCCGCCGTACGGGCTAATTCGATGACAATGCGCATACCCTGACGATCGGATTCATCACGTAAATCGGCAATGCCATCCAATTTGCCCTCGCGCACCAATTCGGCTATGCGCTCGATGAGGGCGGCTTTGTTGGTCATATAAGGCAGTTCTGTGACAATGATACGGTTACGCCCGCGCTCCATCTCCTCCAAATGCGCCAGCGCCTGGATCGTGATCTTACCCCGCCCCGAGCCATACGCGCTGGTGAGAGTTTCCTCGTCGCTTTCCGGCAAAATAACACCGCCGGTAGGAAAATCGGGACCTTGAATGAATTTCATCAAATCTTCGATGGTGATATCATCCAATTTCTCCCAATTGAACAGCATGTAGCGCAAGGCATCCACCACTTCCCCCAGGTTATGCGGAGGGATGCTGGTGGACATGCCCACGGCAATGCCGGTAGCGCCATTGACCAACAGATTGGGAATCGCGGCTGGCAGCACGGTCGGTTCTTCGAGTGAGCCGTCAAAGTTTGGGACCAGATCAACCGTTTCTTTTTGTATATCAGCCAGCATTTCCATGGCTGGTGCTGCTAACCGGGCTTCCGTATAACGCATCGCAGCCGGCGGGTCGCCATCCACACTCCCAAAATTGCCTTGTCCATCTACGAGCAGGCAGCGCATCGAGAAATCCTGTGCCATACGCGCCATGGCTTCATAAACCGCCAGGTCACCATGTGGGTGGTATTTACCCAGTACCTCGCCGACGATACGGGCAGATTTTTTATACGGTGAATCTGGGCGTAAGCCCATATCATACATGGCATACAAGATGCGCCGGTGCACCGGTTTCAAGCCATCGCGGGCATCTGGCAAGGCGCGGGCGATGATCACGCTCATGGCGTAATCGAGATAGGCTTGCTGCATCTCGTTGTCGATATCGATTTTTTGAACCAGACCAACTTCCATGGGGAAACTCCCTGGTTTACAGGATAAAAATATAATATTACTGGATAATCTTATAGGGAAATTGGGTAAACGTCAATCCATCAGTCTACAACATAGAATGAGTTTTGTCAGACTAATTCGGATAGTATTTAGATACGATTGTCTTATACGAAAATAACTATTTCGAAATTCTCCGCGTTGTATACTAAGCAAAATAATTTATAATCTCTGGAGAGAAACATCACAACAATAACTTGAAATTAGGCACCTATGAACATAACCCCCTTTTCCCTAACCGGGCGCTTCGTCCGCCTGGAACCCTTAAGCGAAAGCCATACACCCGATTTGTGCCGTGTCGGATTGGATGAGCGCATTTGGCGTTATATGCGTTACGGAATGGTCCTAACTGAAGAACAAATGCACACCTGGGTTTTGAATATCCTCGAAAGAGCTGCCAAGGGTAACGAAATCCCCTTTGCCGTAATCCTGCTCGAAACGGGAAGGGCAGTGGGCGCTACCCGGTTTTTAACCATCCAGCCAGACCAGCGCAATTTAGAGATTGGCGGCACCTGGTACGGCATAGATTACCAGCGCACGATAGTCAACACTGAGTGCAAATACCTGATGTTGAAACATGCTTTTGAAGTGATGGGAATCATCCGGGTCCAGATCAAGACCGACTCGCGCAACCTTGCCTCTCAGCGCGCTATCGAGCGGCTAGGGGCAGTAAAAGAAGGGGTCTTGCGCAAGCATATGATCTTACCGGATGGCTATATACGCGATTCGGTCATTTACAGCATATTAGATGACGAATGGCCGGCTGTAAAAGAACATTTAGAGCAAAAGATGCGCGAGAGAAAAGACTCGGGGATCAAGATTCTAGATAGATGAATCGAGTACCCTACTTGGATTTTAGATAATCGATTATCGATGAATGGCGGGTGGTTAAACTTTTAACTCGTGATTAATTCTAGTGGTCTGTCTAAGCTCATTCTATGATTTACACTTGTTATGATCACTTCATCCCTAGCTGCCTGCTCCTACTTTAGGGAGACTATGATAAAGGAAAATGTTGACTATTATTTTACCTGCCCCCCCTGTCCTGCGGACATCCCCCCATTTTCGCAGAAAATGGGGGGATAATAGGGGGGCTGGTATAGGATTAATAAAAAATCAATGTGTGACCGAAACGTTCGATAACGAAAGTCATGTAATG
>JBDKUB010000355.1:0-1920 GCA_039679915.1 Anaerolineaceae bacterium | reverse complement strand
CCACCGGATTGAACGCCTGAATTTCACGTTCTCGTTCTA
Organism: Anaerolineaceae bacterium; assembly: GCA_039679915.1. Classification (GTDB taxonomy): domain Bacteria; phylum Chloroflexota; class Anaerolineae; order Anaerolineales; family UBA4823; genus JAAZNS01. Next base: position 1,881 of record JBDKUB010000355.1, on the reverse strand, counting down.
CAATCAGCCGCAGCGCCACCGATTGAACCCTGCCTGCAGAAAGACGGCTGCGGACTTTTCGCCATAACAATGGGCTCAGGTTATAGCCCACCAAACGGTCTAATACTCGGCGCGCCTGCTGCGCATCGACCAGATCCATGTTGATTTCACGCGGGTTGGCAAATGCCTCATTGATGGCGGGTTCAGTGATTTCATGGAAAACTACCCGGCGAGAGAGCTTCTTATTGATTTGGGCTGCCTCCAGCAAATGCCAGGCGATGGCTTCCCCTTCGCGATCGGGGTCAGTTGCCAGGTAGATTTCTTCCGCTCGTTCAGCCAACGCTTTGAGTTCCTTGACCACCGGGCGCTTTTCATTTGGTACACGATATTTTGGAGTGAAGCCGTTTTCGACATCCACAGAAAGCTGCGAGCGCAATAAATCACGCACATGTCCCACGGATGCTTTAACGGTGTATCCCTTTCCTAAAAATCGCCCGACTGTGCGCGCCTTTGCGGGTGATTCGACGATGACAAGTTTTCCTGAACGCGGTTTATTTTGGTGGGCGGCTGCTTTTGAATCGAGCCCCTGATGAGCATCGGTACGGCCCATGCGGAATAGCCGCGTCCCACATACGGGACAAGTACCCCGGGTGGCTGGAGCGCCGCTTTGCATAAAAATTGGCTGCGGGTCTTGTATTTCCCGCTTGGTTTTACATTTGACACAATAAGCTTCCACGATAATTTACCTCCTCGTCAATGACGAATCGTTTGATAATACTGTTAATAGGTGAGGACAAAATTTTTTCTCTTTAAACATAAGTCGTACCATCGGTCTTTTTTAATTCATCGACCACATGGCGTACTTTTTGGGCTTGATCTTTCCGACAAACCAGTAATACATCACCGGTATCGACTACCACCAGGTCTTCCACGCCGATGGTCACGATCAGACGGTGTTCCTGATTCATATATACCAGCGATTCATGGGTATCCACAGCCAGATGTCTGCCGCCCATAACGATATTTCCATTGCTATCCGAAGGCAGCACATCGAACAGCGAATCCCAGGTGCCTACATCACTCCATTGCAAATCCGCCGATGGGATAACCGCCACATGGCGGGCGCCTTCCATTATGCCGTAGTCGATGGTTTCTTGTTCCAGGGTAGGCCAAAGGTTTTGAATGACCTCGGGATAATGAGCGGTATTCCAAACGCCGGCAATCTCATCCAAAGTAGCTGCCAGTTTGGGCATTTGCCGTTCGAACTCGGCAAAAATCGTATCCACCTGCCAGAAAAACATCCCCGAATTCCAGGTATGATCGCCAGCAGTGAACATTTCACGGGCATGGGATTCATCCGGCTTCTCCTTGAAACGCAGGACGCGTTTGACCTCCATGCCACGGTATACTCCTATACTTTCCCCTTGCTGGATATAACCATAGCCGGTGGCTGCATATGTCGGTTGAATGCCAATGGTAACCAGGTAATTGTCCAATGCCACATCATAGGCGACTTTTATCAACTCGCGAAATCCCGGCTCATTGCCAATGTAATGATCGGATGTCAATATTGCCATCACGGCTTGAGGATCGCGCTGCTTGAGCGCTACGGCTGCCAAGCCTACCACTGAAGCCGTACCTCGCGGGCAAGGTTCGATGATAAAATTCTCTACCGGAATATGCGGACATTGTTCCTGCAATTCCAACGCCTGGTCTTTTACCGTAACAATCAATATCCGTTCCAGCGGGAAAACACCGCTCAGGCGTTCGACACTGGTTTGGAACATGCTGCGATGATCGATCAGGCGCAGCATCTGTTTAGGCCGAGCCCTGCGTGAGAGCGGCCAAAGGCGGGTACCGCCTCCCCCTGCCATAATAACAGCATAATAATGCTCGAACATG
>JBDKUB010000367.1:0-8285 GCA_039679915.1 Anaerolineaceae bacterium | reverse complement strand
GGTATGCCTAGTCCAAAAAGCCCGTGGGGCAAACCCACTTTAGGTGCAAAAACTCGCCGGAACAAGAAGACGGATCAATATATCGTCCGCCATCGCGGTAAGAAGCGGCGCTAAGTCTATCGGATTTCAATATCAAATAATCGAGAAGGAATTATTAAGTTGGAGTAAGTACTATGGGACGTTCGCTTAAAAAGGGACCATTTGTAGAACCGAAACTGATCAACAGGATCCATACCATGAATGAGCGCGGTGAAAAGAAAGTAATTCGCACATGGAGCCGCGCCAGTATGATATTCCCTGAAATGGTAGGACATACCATCGCCGTGCATGATGGCAGACGACATGTTCCCATCTATATTACCGAAAACATGGTGGGGCACAGGTTGGGCGAATTTGCACCCACTCGCTTGTTTCGTGGGCATGTTGCTGAAAAGAAAGTTAAGAAAGGTCAATAGGCTATGGAGACAGGTATTCAAGCCAATGCTCAATATGTTCCCCATTCGGCGCAAAAAGTGCGCTTGATTGCGGATATGGTCCGCGGAAAACATGTTATCGAAGCCCAGAACCTTTTGAAATTTACACCCAACAGCGCTGCGAAACCGGTATTAAAGGTGTTGAATTCTGCGATGGCCAATGCGGAAGAGAATTTTGGCATCAGTCGGGATGATTTGTTCATCTACCGAATTACAGCCGATGAAGCGCCTACCCGTAAATGGCGTAAATTTGGAGCTAGAGGACGATTTAAACCCTGGCTGCGGCGTTCAACCCACATCACAATCATCCTGCGTGAAGTGGAATAGTCCAAGGAGATATTATGGGTCGTAAAGTACATCCAATTGGTTTTCGATTGAAAATAAACAAAACCTGGGAAGGGCGTTGGTTTGCCGAAGGTGACGAATATGTTGAACAATTGCACCAGGATTTTGCTCTACGCAATTTGGTAAGAGAACAATCTCCACGAGCTGGTGTTTCACGTATAGAAATCGAGCGCTTTCCCGGCAAAGTAAAAGTGGTAGTCCATACTGCCAAACCTGGTATTTTAATCGGTCGAAAAGGCGAAAATGTAAAGAAGATACGCACGGACCTGGAAGCACTCGTTGGCAAGAAAATTGACCTGGAAATCAAGGAAATCAAAACACCTGATTTGGATGCCTATCTGGTGGCGAATAATATTGCCGAGCAGCTCGAACGTCGTATTTCTTATCAAAGGGCAATGAAACGCGCTATTCAACAGTGCATCCGTCAGGGTGGACTTGGAATCCGGGTGGAAGTCTCTGGTAGGTTGAGTGGAGCTGAGATGGCACGCTCTGTCAATATGCGCGAAGGACAGGTTCCCCGCCAAACACTGCGCGCCGATATCGATTTTGCCAAAGCAGAAGCCCTAACCACCTATGGTCGAATTGGAGTGAAGGTTTGGATCTATAAAGGTGAAGTTATGCCCGAATTGGAAGAAGAAGTCGAAGCCACTTCGGGTGTTTATGTGAGTGAATAGTGATCGGGAATTAGAGATCACAGATGAAGTGAGGTAAAGCTTATGTTGATGCCAAAGCGTGTCAAATGGCGCAAGCAAATGCGCGGAAGAATGAAGGGAAAAGCTTATCGCGGTTCAGAGGTAACCTTTGGCGATTTCGGTTTGAAAGCATTAGAACCTGGCTGGGTTACAGCCCGGCAAATCGAAGCAGCAAGACGAGCGATTGTACGTACTATGCGCCGCCGTGGAAAAGTTTGGATCCGTGTCTTTCCCGATAAACCGGTTACCCAAAAACCTGCCGAAACGCGTATGGGAAAAGGTAAAGGAAATGTGGAATATTGGGTTGCCGTTGTGAAACCAGGCCGAATTATGTTCGAAATTGGTGGTGGTTTACCCGAAGATGTATGCATTGAAGCCTTGCGACTTGCGCAATATAAATTTTCGATCAAAACAAAAATCATCAGTCGCGCTGAGGTATCGGGAGGCGAGGGATGAAACCATCACAAATTCGTGAATTAAGTGATATTGAAATCCAATCGCGTTTAAGCGATGCTCGCGAAGAATATATGAAACTACGTTTTCAAATGGCAATGGGTAATCTCACCGATCACACACGCTTGCGCCAAACCCGGCGTAACATTGCCCAATTGTTGACGATTTTACGAGAGCGCGAAAACGCGATGCATAACGAAGGTGAAGCATGAACAAACGCCGTCGATTAACCGGGGTAGTAACCAGCGATAAAATGGATAAAACGGTCATCGTTGAAATTAACCGGACGTATATCCATCGCTTATATAAAAAAGTTGTCAGCAGCCGCAGACGGGTGATGGCTCACGATGAACTGGATTGTAAAATTGGCGATTTGGTTCGCATTGTAGAGAGTAAGCCGATTTCACGACGAAAACGTTGGGTTGTTGAAGAGGTCATTCATCACGATATTCGCAGCGGTGCTCCTGAGATAGCCGAAGTGGAGAGCGAACAATGATCCAACAAGAAAGCCGTTTGAAAGTTGCTGATAACACCGGAGCGCGTGAGTTGCTCGTGATTCATATTCTAGGTGGTTCGACGCGCCGCTATGGATATGTTGGCGACATTGTGGTAGGCACGGTGAAATCTGCTGCTCCACAAGGAGCAGTGAAGAAGAGTGAAGTTGTTAGAGCAGTTATTGTTCGCTGCGCAAAAGAATGGCGCCGTGAAGATGGTTCTTATATTCGATTCGATGATAATGCAGCCGTTATTCTTGATCTTGATGGAAAGAACCCCAAAGGCACCCGTATTTTTGGCCCGGTTGCTCGTGAACTCCGTGAAAAAGGTTTCATGAAAATCGTTTCTTTAGCACCGGAAGTGCTTTAGGTATTTGAAGATAACAGGAGCGGAAGCTGTGAGAGTAAAGATTCGTAAAGGTGATACGGTCGAAGTCATCAGTGGTCGTCTGGAAGACCGAGGTAAACGTGGAGAGGTTATCAAGGTCCTGCCAGATGAATCACGGATTGTTGTACAAGGTATTAATATGCGGAAAAAGCATCAAAAACAAGTTCAAACTCAGGGAAAAACATTGGCACCCGGAATCGTTGAATTTGAGGGCTCAGTTCATATCTCCAACGTGATGCTGGTCTGCCCAAAATGCAATGAAACTACCCGAGTAGGTATTCTCCGCGACGAAGGCGTATCTCATCGGGTATGCAAGAAATGTCAAGCGACGATTGATTGAGTATAGTAGGAGCTTTGATAATGAGTCAAATATTACAAGAACGATATAGAAAAGATGTTGCTCCTGCCTTGATGAAGTCACTTAATTTAACCAATACCATGCAAGTGCCGCGAATTAAAAAGGTTATTGTAAATATTGGTGTGGGTGAAGCTTTGGACAATGCGAAAGCATTGGATGCGGCAGTAGAAGATCTTACACAAATCACCGGACAAAAACCGGTTATTACTAAAGCGCGTAAAAGTATCGCTAATTTCAAACTTCGCGAAGGTAGGGCAATTGGAGTAAAGGTAACCCTGCGCGGTGAACGGATGTGGTCGTTTTTGGACCGCCTGATGAACATCGCATTGCCGCGTGTGAGAGATTTCCGAGGCGTTTCTGCAGATGCTTTCGATGGTCGTGGAAACTACACCCTTGGTTTACGCGAACAACTGGTATTTCCAGAGATTTCCTACGATAAAATCGATAAATTACGAGGCTTGGAGATCAGCATCGTAACGACAGCTCGAACGGATGAAGAAGGCAGACAATTACTTCGTATGCTGGGAATGCCGTTCAAGAAGGAAGGATAGACAATGGCCAAGAAAAGTATTGTGATTAGAGAAACACGTCGAAAATATCCTACCCGTGTACGCAATCGATGTAAAATTTGCGGCCGGCCACGTGGATATATACGCCGGTTTGGATTGTGCCGAATTTGTTTTCGGGAATTGGCGCTTGAAGGAAAAATCCCTGGCGTTGTGAAATCTTCCTGGTAGCTGGGTGGAGGTTCTAGAATGAGTGTTACTGATCCTATTGCTGATATGTTGACTCGGATGCGAAATGCAATAATCGCTGGTCATCAAATGGTGGCGATACCGAGCTCAAAAATGAAGATATCGATAGCCAAAATCCTCAAGGAGGAAGGCTATATTGCCGCATATGAATTGGCGGATGGTAAAAGCGCCAATCAGAAAATCCTACGTGTTCGCCTGAAATATGTTGGCGAAAGACGGGATCGAAAATCGATCATCACCGGATTAGAGCGTGTCAGCCGCCCAGGCCGGCGGGTATACACGGGTAAGAATGAAATTCCTTGGGTGTTATCGGGAATGGGCATTGCCATCATTTCTACTCCTAAGGGTGTGATGACAGGTCAACGCGCTCGCCAACTCGGTGTTGGCGGTGAAGTTTTATGTAAGATTTGGTAGTCGAGTGATATCGAGATGAGAAAATCATTTTCTCGTTGCAATATTGAGGAGGTTATACTGTGTCGAGGATAGGTCGCATGCCGGTGGTAATACCCAAAGGCGTGGACGTAGAGATCGATGGGTCAAATATCCGAGTAAAAGGACCGAAAGGTGCTATCGAGCAAACTTTTCCTTCGGATATGATCATCTCCAAGAATGACGGAGAAATCATCGTTCAGCGTCCATCGGATGAACGTACGCATCGTTCGCTGCATGGGATGACGCGTGCCCTCATCCATAACATGGTTGTGGGTGTAAGCACAGGCTTTGAAAAAATATTAGAAATCAACGGTGTTGGATATCGAGCGGATATGGATGGAAAAAACCTGGTGCTATATGTGGGTTATTCGCATCCGGTGACAATGGAGCCGCCCTCTGGAATTTCATTCGAGGTAGAGGCGAAAACACGTCAGATTAAGGTACTTGGGTATGATAAACAATTAGTTGGCCAAGTGGCGGCAGATATTCGCAAGGTGCGTCCGCCGGAACCTTATAAAGGAAAAGGCATTAAATATCTTGACGAGAAGATCCGCCGCAAAGCCGGGAAAGCAGGAAAGGTGTAGTCATATGGGTATAAACAAATCGCGTTCAGAAGCACGCCTCCATCGACATAACCGCGTTCGGAAGCGAATATCCGGAACACCGGACCGGCCGCGCCTGAATGTTTATCGCAGTGTAGCGGAAATATATGCTCAGATCATTGACGACGAGAATGGATATACTTTAACATCAGCTTCCACTATAGATGGAGAACTTCGTCCCAAGCTGGTAGGAATGAAAAAACATGAGCAGGCACGCATGGTGGGCATGGTGGTTGCAGAACGCGCCAAAGCCAAAGGAATCGAAAAAGTCGTCTTCGATCGAGGCGGTTATCGTTATATTGGTCGAGTTAAAGCGCTGGCAGATGGCGCTCGCGAAGGCGGTCTTGTCTTTTAGTAAGGTCGAATGGTTTCACCTTACGGGAGTGAACAATGTCGGATTATATCGAATTTATAGAACCTGAATTTGACGAACGTGTGGTTGAAATAGCCAGGGTTGCCAAAGTGGTTAAAGGCGGACGGCGCTTTTCGTTTCGCGTCACTGTGGTTGCCGGAGATAACAAAGGAAGCGTAGGGATTGGAATTGGGAAAGCCAATGCCGTTCCGGATGCGATGCGTAAAGCCACCGAACGCGCTCGAAAAAACATGCACAAGGTTTACCTTTTTGGAACAACCATACCTCATGAAGTTATCGGCAAAATTGGCGGGGCAAGGGTCATGTTGAAACCCGCGTCGCGGGGAACGGGCGTTATTGCCGGCGGTGGCGTGCGTGCGGTATTGGAATCCGCGGGCGTTTCTGATATCCTCACTAAATCTTTGGGATCCAGTAATCTATTGAATGTAGTTCTGGCTACGATGAATGCCCTCGATCAGTTGAAATCTCCACAAGATGAAGCGGCTCGACGTGGTAAATCCCCCAAAGACGTGACACCTTTCTGGGAGCGAAAGAAAAATGGTTAAGAAAACAAAAAAAGCAGAAAAAGTGTTGCGGATTACATTGGTGCATAGTCCAATCGGATACCCAACGCGTCAGAAAGAAACAGTGCGGGCTTTGGGGTTACATCGTTTGCATCAAACAGTTGAACAATTGGATTCCCCCACATTGCGCGGGATGATTGCTAAAGTTGCTCATTTGGTCGAAGTAGAAGAGTAGGTAATAAAATGAAATTGCACGATCTTAAGCCGAATGAAGGCGCAAAAAAGAATAGAAAACGGGTCGGGCGTGGAATTTCTGCCGGTCAAGGAAAAACTGCTGGCAGAGGTACGAAGGGGCAAGGCGCTCGTTCTGGAGGAGGCACCCGCCTTTACCATCAGGGTGGGAACTTACCTTTTTTCCGACGCTTACCCTTTGTACGCGGTAAAGGATTTACACCCCTCAATCGCGTTGAATTCAATGAGGTGAATTTGGATCAATTGACTGCATTTCCTGCAGGGAGTGAGGTCAATCCGGGGACATTAGCAGAAGCCCATCTGTTAAGAAAACCTAAAAACCCGGTGGTCATCCTCGGTAGAGGCGAAATCGATGTTGCGCTAAAAGTGCGCGTTCATCGGATTACAAAAGGTGCTCAAGCTAAAATCGAAGCTGCCGGCGGCAGTGTATCGATCCTCGAGCCATAGCACTATTTTTGAGTGATGCAATCCATGATTTACTTGCATAAGGAGCAGAGAAATGAAGCAGCGGTCAGCCTGGCGTTATCTTTGGGCAGCTAAAGATATTCGACGGAAATTATTGATCACCATAGGACTTTTGGCAGTCTTTCGTTTTGCCGCTCATATTCCTGTCCCTGGCGTCAACCGTGAAGTAATCGCTAATATTATGTCTGGAGGGGGTGTAGGTGGAACGATTATGGGTATTCTGGATATGCTCTCTGGTGGAACTATATCGCACTTTTCTGTGCTGGCAATGGGTGTTTATCCTTATATTACTGCTCAAATTATCCTTCAGCTACTTGTTCCAATCGTACCTGCGTTGCAAAGGCGGATGTCAGAAGATCCGCGTGAAGGTCAAAAGTGGATGGAAAAATGGACTTATTATTTGGCTGTTCCAATGGCAGCGTTGCAAGCCGTTGGGCAGATCAACCTTTTTTCTATTTATGCTGGGGGCAACCAAATTCTGAATAATTTCGGGTTCAAGGGTGAAGCCTTGCTGCCTTCATTGACGATTATTATTAGTATGACCGCAGGAACGATGTTTGCCATATGGCTGGGAGAATTGATTTCGGAATTCGGTATACGGAATCAAGGATTATCATTGATCATCTTTGCCGGCATCGTTTCGGGAATACCCAGAAATTTTCAGACTATCATGGCAGATGAACAGTATCGTTGGATCAGTTTGATCTCGATGATTGTGATTAGCGTTGGGATTATTTTTGCCATCGTGTTCGTGCAGCAAGGACGGCGTAATGTGCCCGTAATGTACCCTGGGAGAAGGGTGGGTAACCGCATGTCTATGCCGGTAAAAGGCACGCTACCCTTGATGGTAAATATGGCAGGGATGATTCCGCTCATCTTTGCCCAATCGCTGCTGTCCTTTCCGGCGATTATCGCCAGCTTCTTCTCGAATTCATCAGTTGCATGGGTTGCTACGCTATCGGCGAATATGCAAAGATGGTTTGGTGGTTCCAGCTCTGTTTATTGGATCTTATATTTCTTGATGGTTGTCGGGTTCACTTTCTTCTACACAGATGTTTTGTTTAGTCAACAAAATTATGGTGAAAACTTAAAGAAAGTCGGGGCGCAGATACCCGGTGTAAGTCGAGGTGCACCGACCCAAAAATATCTGACCCGTGTTTTGAGACGCATCACACTTCCGGGAGCGTTGTTCCTTGGCTTGATTGCCATATTGCCTTGGTTATTAGGTTTGATTCTCCCGTTTGGGAAAAATCAAAACCTGCTGTTGGTATCTTCAGCAGGGTTGTTGATCGTAGTCGGTGTCGTCCGTGATACTTTCTTCAACATCCAAGCCGAGCTCAAAGTACACGGTTATGATGATACCTTATTGATTCGTTAAATATAGGCTATATTTCATGCCACGTTATATCGTACTTCTGGGTCCTCCGGGCGCTGGAAAAGGTACCCAGGCGCAAAGAATAGCACAAGCCTTGAAAATTCCGGCTATATCTTCCGGAGATATTTTTCGAGAGAACATTAAAAATCAGACAGATCTAGGTATAAAAGCAAATCAATTCATCACCAAAGGTGACTTGGTTCCAGATGATTTGACCGTCGCCATGATCAAAGAGCGGTTATCGAAACCCGATTGCCGGTCTGGTGCGCTCTTAGATGGTTTTCCACGTACGCCAGTGCAAGCCGAAGCGCTATCCAAAATGTTG
>JBDKUB010000496.1:0-1783 GCA_039679915.1 Anaerolineaceae bacterium | reverse complement strand
AGCAGTAATTATGGATTGATATAAAAATCGACACTGGCTTCGGCAACATTTACAGCCAAATCGATAGCTTCTACTGAAAGCGTATGGGCGCCTTTGCTTGCGTTCCAAGTATAAGCGAACGGTGACTGGTAGAGGGTGGCTAATGCCTTATTATCTATGGACAAATTGACATGCTCAATACCCAGATTGTCGTTTATATCCAGGCGAAAAGTAATTGTTCCCGAATCGCTCAAATCGATTTCTTGTTCGGTTTGCGGGTAGGTAATGCTTATCTCAGGAGGTTGATTATCGACGGTCACCTGTGAGAAGGCATTTTCGATAAGGTTATCATTTCGAACAACGGTTAATTGGATAGCATACAAACCTTCTAAATCACCGGTATCCCATTTCATCAACTCGCCATTGAACACAGGTTTAGATATATCTTCACCAATCTGCAGCCACTGCGAAGGATTGACCCCCTTACCAACTTGTAGGCGGTAATATTGAAAGCCGTCCCCAGCAGCAGTACCTGTAATATCGATTGTTCCACTTACGTATGAAAAAATTTTTGGAGAGAGAATTACCGCGTCCCCATCAGATGGATTGGGAGGTGAAATAATATCATAAGAATTAGGAGCGACCTCGAAGCCAGAAGATATCGCCCAATTCATGGCTTCGGGGGGAAAATTGATAAATACTTTTTTCTCGATAAAATCCGCTGGTGTAAATACTGTAGCCAGCAAACCAGTCTCTTTATTTACCTCCAGACTGCGGAACAAATTATCCGGTTCGGTTGGTTCTGTGCCAGCCAGGAAGACCTCTTTTACCGATGCGGGGCAGTTGGATGTGGGTAACATTCCGGAAAGATCACATACCAGAACGTTTGAAATGCCGGCAGGAACCTCCCAAGTTGTAGGAGGAATCGATTTCGCGGCATACTGGATGATTGCCCGCCACAACGACGAAGCAATATTGGGAGAGGATACGGTTGCGGTTTGGTTTTCTTTTCCGCTCCAAACTCCCACCAATAAATTCGGTGTATAACCCACAGTCCAGGCACTACCATCATCGGAATAGGATTTTCCTTGTTTTGCGGCGGTTTGAAAACCGACCTCTAAAACATTGGGATGCCCCATTGTTTGCCAAGTGGCAGATTTATCGCTAAGTGCGTTATTTATAAGGTAAGCCAACTGGGGTGTGATTACCGATTTTTCCGTGGTTTCATTATCTTGATTTATCCAAATATGGCCTTGTTCATCTTCCACCGATAGAATAGCCGCCGGTTTTATATGAGTAAATCGGTCCTCGTTTTGTGAGGAAGAATCCAACCAGCCGATTGAGTTACCTTGATTTGCCAGGGCAGCATAGAATTGGCTGATATCCATCAGCGATGTTTTCATGCTCAATAGCGAATCGAAATCCGCCATATCTTTGGGTAAATTATCGGAAGGAATGCCAAATTGATTTGAAATGGTCTTTACATTTTCCATGCCGATCTGTGATAGAAGATCCATGGCGGGTTTCAGGTAATCGTTTGCCATTGCGATTCGCATACGCATGGGACCATGGTATTTATTATCCGGGTTGGGAATAGGAAGCGTTTCTTGAGGTGGAATATCCCACACTAGGGAAGATAATGTATATCCCCGAGTTAGTGCAGCCAGGTAGATCAAGGGAGTCATCACAGTTCCCGATGAATGTTTTTGCCAGATTGGATTTGCCGAATAGGCTGCCGGAAACCAATTGTTATCTGGCTCGAACCCTGCACTGGTCAATGCCAATATTTGTCCTTTTTGGGGGT
>JBDKUB010000310.1:0-1640 GCA_039679915.1 Anaerolineaceae bacterium | reverse complement strand
TTACCGCCCATGCCAACATCATAACCATGGAGAGGACGCAATTGTAGATTAACCGATTGACCGGGCTGTATAGGCAGCACTTCCAAGGCACCTGCTTGAATATCTTGCACGGTTTCATCCCCATTTTCATAAGTAATTTTTATTTTCAAGATCACCGTCCCGGTCCGGGCGTCACCTATTGGCGAAACAACACATCCTAAGTTTAAGAATGTGTTCGATTCCAATACCTGCACTGCCATGAGCGGATTGATCATCGCAGCCACCCCCAATGACGGCAATATCTGGTATTGATCTAGAACCAACGTAGTTATCCCTGTTGGTTGCAGGGCATCCAGTAACATTAGGACAGATTGTGATAATTTGGGGGCTCGGGTTAATACGCTGCCGGTTGCTACAATGGGTTCAAAACTCAGCGACCCTTTACTGGTATTAGTTGAAAACGACTTATTTACACTTGGCATCATGAGCTGAAAAGCAGTTCGCAGACTTTCCCTGGCTAGAGCCTGCTCGATAAAAAGGTCTTGGGAGGTTGCAGGTATACTTGCCGGGTAGAAATTCTTTGTATAAATATATTCTTGCAGCGTTTTTTCTGAAACTTCAAAAGGCAACCATCGGGCAATATTTGGTAAGGTGGAGTGATTCAACAGCTCGATGCACCTCTCCCCTAAACACAGATATGGAAATACACCGGTCCGAATTTTACCGTCATGAGCAGCAGCCATCACAGTTGCCGAAGCCCCAACATCTACCCCTAAAACCCCCTTCTTTGCACCATAGATTTTGCTCAAATATCGAATAATCCAGCTTATTCCATCTGCTGAAGAAATCAGATTGCCGCCGGTGACAGCCTCAAGCTCGTATAATCCTCCCACACGCTTGCTTTGAATTCTTCGGAATACCGTCGCTAATTGAGGGTAGGCTGCTTCAAGTTGTTCGGTTTCCAGGTTAGGCCGGATATTAGGAGCCACATCGATCGTGCAGTAGTTCTCTAAAGCTGACTTGACTTCATCGACCATAGCCTGATTGCCGGCGTATAAAACCTCCGGGCGTTGATTCTCCGGCATCAAATAACAACCCAAACCGATGACTTCCATCAATCTGCGCACAGCTTGAGAAGCTCCGCCATCGGTACCCCCGGAGATAATAATCAAATCGGGGCGAACGCGTATGACAGCATCGATACGCGATTCGAGTTTGCGGCGGTCGTTCAACCCGAACGTTTCTTCGATCCGCGAGTAAGTAGCCATTGCCAGATTTCGGGCGCTTTCAACGGAAACATCATCTAATAAACCGGTTACGATGACACGTATAGGTGAGCCAACCGAGAAAGTCGCTGCAATGGCATCCACGCCAGATCCATCCGCCTGGCGAGGGACAATCAATTGTTCATCAGCCCCTACCAAAATCCATCCGGTAATTTGATGCAAACGGTCTAGCGCTCTTCGGATGCCCTCACTGATATCATTGAACGGTGCGCCAGCCGTGGTGGGGGCAGTGCCACAAGCTAAAAACCGATATTTCCCATCTACCACATCGAACAAGGTCACCCGGGTATTAATGCCGCCAACATCGATGGTCAACAAAGAATCGGCTTCTATCTGAGAGGGAGACATTCAACCTATCCTAATTAGAATAATGGT
>JBDKUB010000562.1:0-5207 GCA_039679915.1 Anaerolineaceae bacterium | reverse complement strand
CTGGATGAACGAGGCATTATCCGAGTTGGGGCAGAGGTAGGACCAAATGAAATCCTGGTTGGAAAAATTTCACCCAAAGGCGAAAAAGAACTTACTCCAGAAGAACGTCTCCTTAGGGCAATTTTTGGTGAGAAATCCCGGGATGTAAAAGATACTTCTTTGCGGATGCCCCATGGCGAGCGGGGGAAGGTCGTCGAAGTTAAAGTATTCACCAGAGAAGATAACGCCGATCTCTCAGCGGGTGTCGATATGATGGTGCGTGTCTCGGTTGCTCAGAAGCGCAAGATAACAGCCGGGGATAAAATGGCTGGGCGACATGGAAACAAAGGTGTTGTTTCGCGGGTTGTTCCGGTAGAAGATATGCCAATGTTGGAAGACGGTACGCCGGTGGACATCATCCTAAATCCATTGGGGGTACCAGGACGGATGAATATTGGTCAGGTAATGGAAACCCACCTGGGTTGGGCTGCCAGCCGTTTGGGTTTCGAGGCATTATCTCCGGTATTCGATGGTGCCAATGAATTCGAAATCGAAGCGGAGCTTGCGCGAGCCTGGTTGATCGATCAGGCTTGGAAGCAAACCGGGGAAAAAGCCTGGGAATGGATAAAGCAGCAGGAGTATGATCCACAAAGCATCCAGGATGATGACGAAGTCCGCCGGCTTTATCTCGAAGAATGGTTAGGCGAGAAGAATTATGATGTTTACCAAATTATTTCGGATTATCACTATGGCAGAAGAGCGGTGTTGAGCGAGTGGTTGCGCGAGAAAGGATATGATCCGGATAAGATCTTGGATTTTGGCGAAATCAAACATTCGGTCCAATATGATCAGGAAATCGATCAAGCAGCTATTGATACCTGTCTTCGTTTGTGGCTCGAGAGTATGGGGGAAGATAGTCAAGATATTCCGAAAGAAGCCTTACGTGAGAAAGCAAATGAGATCACCCAGAAGACCTATGTTCCAACGCCCATTTTGGGAAAACAAATTATCCGGGATGGAAAAACTGGAGAACCATACGACCAACCGGTTACGGTAGGGGTAATGACCATGCTCAAATTACATCACCTTGTAGAAGATAAGGTTCATGCCCGGTCGACTGGTCCCTATAGCCTTGTTTCGCAGCAACCATTGGGTGGTAAGGCTCAATTTGGCGGACAACGATTTGGCGAGATGGAAGTATGGGCGCTGGAAGCCTATGGTGCAGCTTACACGTTGCAAGAGATGCTGACTGTTAAATCTGATGACGTTCAAGGGCGGGTAAAAACTTACGAAGCAATCGTTAAAGGTGAACCTATCGAAGAGCCTTCGATTCCGGCATCTTTCCGGGTTTTGGTTAAAGAGTTACAAAGCTTGGGATTAGCGGTAGAAGCAGTCACCGATACCGGTGAAATAATAAAATTTGGCAAGGACGAAGAACGGGCTCGACCACCCAAACTATCCACCGGTTTATTGGGATTGGGTGAGGATTTTTAAAACATTAAAGAAAGATAAATTAATCTTGACGATGAAATTTCTACATGGTAAAATCGCATTTCGTTGCCCTTGTTTCGTAATTTCTACTAGGTGCCGAGGGCAGTAAATCGTTATGTTTTCATGGAGAGGCCATCGGCAGGTGGATGGCCTCGCTTAATGGATATCGATAATAAGTATTTTAGAAACAAACTTGGAGGCAAAAGTGCCGACGATCAATCAATTGGTTCGCAAAGGCCGGAAATCAAAAAAAATCAAAAGCAAAGCGCCCGCTCTGCTCTATACGTTTAACACAATGAAGCAACGCCGTGTTCGACAAGACAAAGGAGCTCCGCAGAAGCGAGGCGTTTGTACAGTCGTACGCACAATGACCCCAAAGAAACCGAACTCAGCGCTGCGGAAAATTGCGCGTGTTCGGTTGACCAATAATATTGAAGTTACTGCCTACATTCCTGGGGAGGGGCATACCCTTCAGGAACACTCGGTAGTTTTGGTACGCGGAGGCCGTGTGAAAGACCTTCCGGGCGTCCGTTATCATATTGTGCGTGGTTCCCTCGACACCGGTGGTGTCAATGATCGCCATCAGGGCAGATCTAAATACGGGTCGAAGCGACCTAAAGAAAATGCATAAACTATTTATACCATCGCCGGCGAAAACCATAACCGGCGATTCTTACCTGAACCATAATTTATATTCTTTGAGTGAGTATTTGTGAGGTCGTATGGCTCGACGAAATAGACCAGAAAAATTTGAAATAAAACCTGATGTACGTTTTAACAGCGTTCATGTGCAGTCTTTTATTAACCGGATTATGCAACGTGGCAAGAAAAGCACGGCTACTCGTTTGGTTTATGATGCAATCGACATGGTCGGGGAGCGGACCAAACGTGATCCAATGGAAGTATTCGAAGCTGCCATAAAAAACGTTTCACCTATGATGGAAGTAAAACCCCGCCGAGTAGGTGGTGCAACCTATCAAGTACCCATGGAAGTATCGGCACAGCGACGGTTTGCATTAGCCACGCGCTGGATTCTGCAAGCTTCAATAGCTCGAACTGGTAAATCATTCCCTGAAAAATTGGCAGATGAATTAATGGATGCAGCCAATAATACCGGTGCCGCTGTTCGTAAGCGCGAAGAAACGCATAAAATGGCTGAAGCCAACCGCGCTTATTCGCATTACAGGGTATAAAAATTTGGTTTTATATTTATCTTTTGCGTCTTTATATTTGAACAGGATGATTAAATGCCTCGTCAACATCCGTTGGAACAATATCGAAACATTGGGATTATCGCTCACATCGATGCGGGTAAAACCACAACGACCGAGCGAATCCTATTCTATACCGGGAAGACTCATCGGATTGGTTCAGTCGATGAGGGAACAACGGTTACCGATTGGATGGAGCAAGAACGCGAGCGAGGCATAACGATTGTATCTGCGGCTGTTTCTGCAGAGTGGAACGGTTACCAAATTAATATCATCGATACACCCGGGCATATCGATTTCACGGCTGAAGTGCAACGCTCACTACGTGTGCTGGATGGCGGCATCGTTATATTTGATGCGGTGCAAGGTGTCGAACCTCAAAGTGAAACGGTATGGCGTCAAGCAGATCGGTATGAAGTGCCTCGCATCTGTTTTGTGAACAAAATGGATCGGGTAGGGGCTTCTTACGAACGAACTATCGATATGATTCGAAGTCGATTGGGCGCCAATGCTTTAGCCATGCAATTACCGATTGGATGTGAAGCAGATTTTAAAGGCATCGTTGATCTTATCAATCTGCAAGCCATTGTTTGGGACGACGATTTAGGTGTAAACCAACATGAAATTGAGATACCGTCATCATTGGTCGAAGAAGCCAATAAGCAGCGAGAGCAGTTGGTCGAAAGTATCGTCGAAATCGATGATGATCTGACCCTTAAATATTTAGATGGTTCTTCAATCAGCAACGCAGAACTGAAAAAAGCTCTGCGCAAAGGTGTGATCTCAGGAAAAGTTACGCCGGTTTTTTGCGGAACCTCACTGCGAAATAAGGGTGTACAACCTTTGTTGGATGCCGTGGTGGATTATCTACCTTCTCCGGCGGATATTCCGCCCGTGCGAGGCACACATCCACACACCGGCGAGGAAATATTGCGAGAAGCAGCGGATGATGCACCTTTGAGTGCTTTGGTCTTTAAAATCGTAACAGATCCATATGTTGGACGCCTGGCTTATATCCGGGTATATTCTGGAAAGCTAACCCAAGGCTCCACTGTATATAATTCGGCTAAAAATCAACGGGAACGTGTCGGTCGTTTATTGCGCATGTATGCGGATAGACGTGAAGATATCAGTGAAATATATGCCGGAGATATCGGTGCAGTATTGGGCTTGAAAAGGTCTTTCACCGGTGATACATTATGTGATCCATCCAATCAAATTATATTGGAAAACATCACTTTTCCCGAACCCGTCATTTCTGTCTCGATTGAACCCAAAACGGTTGCTGATCAAGATAAAATGACTGAAGCGTTGCGAAAACTCTCAGAAGAAGACCCGACTTTTCGTGTAAGAACCGAAAAGGATACCGGCCAACTGATAATCTACGGAATGGGAGAATTGCACCTGGAAGTGTTGGTGGATAGAATGCTGCGGGAATACCATGTTCAAGCAAGGGTAGGTAAGCCCCAAGTCGCGTATCGAGAATCGATTACACGACCCGTAGAGAAGGCCGAATACCGCTATGTGAAGCAGACTGGTGGAAGAGGCCATTATGGTCACGTGGTACTCGAACTAGAACCCGGAGAACCCGGCAGCGGCATCACATTCACCAGTCGAATCGTAGGTGGCGTAATCCCTTCGAACTACATCCCTGCTATTGAAAAGGGTATTCGAGAAGCTGCCGAAGGAGGCGTAATTTCCGGTTTTCCAGTGACCGATGTCAAGGTAAGTTTGTACGACGGTTCATTCCATGAAGTCGATTCCAATGAGATGGCCTTTAAAATGGCTGCCTCAATGGCATTCAAAGAAGGCGTTCAAAAAGCCATGCCTGTCCTTCAGGAACCGATTATGAAGGTAGAAGTGACGGTCCCTGAAGAATATTTGGGAGATGTAATCGGACAGCTCAACGGAAGGCGTGGAGAAATCCAGGGTGTTGAAGCTCATCCTGGAAATGTTCAGGTAGTGCATGCATTTGTCCCCCTGGCGGAGATGTTTGGATATGCCACGGACTTACGCTCTGCTACACAGGGACGAGGCGTTTTCAATATGGAATTCGATCATTACGCTCGTGTTGCCGATAACGTGGCGCGCGAAATTTTGAATTATTATTAAAGAATTTAGATAAGGCATTATTTAAAAGGAGAGCATTTATGGCCAAGCAGAAATATGAACGGACGAAGCCGCACATGAATGTAGGGACGATGGGGCACATCGATCATGGGAAGACGACGCTAACGGCGGCGATTACGAAATATTGTTCATTTTTTGGGCGAGCGCAATACCGCCCGTTTGAATCGATTGACAATGCGCCGGAGGAGAAAGCGCGAGGAATAACGATCAACATTTCGCATGTAGAATACGAGACGGATAAGCGGCACTATGCGCATGTCGACATGCCTGGGCATCGGGACTACATCAAGAACATGATCACTGGGGCAGCGCAGGTAGATGGAGCGATATTGGTAGTAGCGGCGCCGGATGGTCCGATGCCGCAGACGCGTGAGCACGTATTATTAGCGCGGCAAG
>JBDKUB010000536.1:0-2517 GCA_039679915.1 Anaerolineaceae bacterium | reverse complement strand
AGAGGATAGCCGAAACTATATCGACCGATAAATATTGCATCGAACCTTCTTTGATTTCCGCAACCGGGACGGCCGGCGGTGCGCTCGAAGCCTCTACTGTTATTGCTGGCCCGCTTTCCTCAAGTGCCCTCTCCGGAAAAGAAAAACCGTTGGCATCGACCAATACGGTTCGCCCTTCCTGATGCCATTTCAATAAAGGCAACCGCTCGACAACATCCACCTGAACAACATTGGGTAAGCCAAGTTTTACTTCGACCTTTGCAAATTCAGGAAAAGCATTGGTTATTTTTTGTTTCAGTTTATCGGCATCCAACGCAAAAATGGGTTGGTTGTTAATATTAAGCACTGTATTGACATCACGTATGCTTAAACGAGATAGACCCAAAACCTGTGCCTCACTCACCTGGAATGTGGGTAATGTCCATAGATAGTAAAGCAATATCGATAATGACACAATCATTAAACCTGAAACCAACCGCCAACCAAATCGAATTTGAGGTAAAGCCGGCAACCGCATTTCGGCACCCGGCACATTTAAAGCCAAGTCATAGTGGCGACGAACCTTTTTCCGTCGATACATTGGCGTAGACAAACCCGCCACATCACCGCGCACCATAACAGGCACAGGGTTAATCTCTTTCTGCTGTACTCGCCGTTTGGTAACCCGGTTTGTCTTCCGAACCGTATTGAGCGGACGCGGTTTTCTCTGCGCTTGATGAGGTTTGTTTATCGTCTTTAATAATCGACCCGTGATATCCAACATAATTAACCTCAAACGGTCTGCCTGATGTATCGATATTCGTTTTGGTCGCGTTCTCGCTTTCGTTCCAAAGCCAGCTCTACCAAACGATCGACCAACTCAGGGTAAGATAATCCGCTAATATCCCATAATTTCGGATACATACTGATATTTGTAAACCCTGGTATCGTGTTGATTTCATTCAAGAATAATTCACCGGTGACTTTATCCAGCAAAAAATCGGCGCGTGCCATACCGGCGCAATCCACTGCCAAAAAAGCTTTAATGGCGATGGTTTGAATCTCGCGGATCAAATCATCCGAAAGTGGAGCAGGAATGATAAGCCGTGAGCGATCGTCGAAATATTTGGCTTCATACGAATAGAATTCGTCGGCGGGAATGATCTCACCCGGCAGTGAAGCCTGCGGGTCATCATTGCCTAGAACACTCACTTCGATTTCACGGGCGTTTATGCCCCTTTCGACCAATACGCGCCGGTCATAACGGGCTGCATCCATTAACCCTTCTAACAAATCCGACCGATTATGGCATTTTGTAATCCCCACCGACGAACCTAGATTTACGGGTTTTACAAACAGAGGATAAGATGCCAGGTTTTCGCTGCGCTTCAAAATGCCTTCCATATTGTTAGAGATTTCTCGTCGGGTCACCACGAACGATTCGACCACTGGCACATCGTTTGTACGCATTACATCTTTGAACACCGCTTTATCCATACCCAAGGACGATCCTAAAACCCCCGCCCCAACATACGCGATGTCGAGCATCTCTAAAAATCCCTGAATTGTACCATCTTCTCCAAACGTACCATGGAGAACTGGGAAAATCACGTCTAAGTTAGTAATGTGCTTAAGAACATCACTTGGCTGTCCCGGTTCGATCATGAACAATCCCCGCCGGGTGGGATCCGGGAACATTGCGCCCGGCTTCAAGGTTTGGGGTTTATTTTTCTCCAACGCTTCCAATACTCCATCACCAATCAACCAGGCTCCCTGATGGGTTATCCCAATTTGAGTAATGATGTATTTTTCGGGATTCAATGCTGCCAGGATAGACCGCGCTGACATGAGCGAAATTTCATGCTCTCCTGAACGTCCGCCGAAAATTACACCAATCCTCAACTTATTCTCTGCTGCCAATCATTACTCCAAGTAATCTGTCATAATAATTTCGATTTTTTGTTTTTGACTTCGGTCATTGTTGTAGTAATGACTTCAGTCTTTTTTTAGAGATAACGACTAAAGTCGTTACTACGATTTCATCTTTTTTATATTGACTAGCTATTAAGTCAAAATGACTATCCTTTATTATTTTTATCTTGCCAGTCACCAATCAGTTCGATTTCCAAATCGAGCTTTATGCCACTTTTTTCGAAGACAGTCTTCTGTGCCAATTGAATAAGCTGCATAATATCTGTGGCGGATGCATTGCTCGAATTGATGAAAAAATTTCCATGCACCAGACTAATCTGAGCACCACCGATCTGAGTTCCTTTCAATCCGGCTTGTTCGATCAACCGACCGGCGTAATCACCGGCAGGATTCTTGAAAATAGAGCCCATACTCGCCCCAGGAGGTTGAGTCCGTTGGCGATAAGCTATAAAATCCTGTGTTTTCTCTTGGATTGAAACGGTGTCTGCTTTATTCACCTGTAATACAGCACTTAATACGACAGCTTCACCTTTCTTTTCTTTCAGGATACTCGATCGATACCCAAATTCGAATTGTTCATTTGTCCATGAAGCAATAGATGGCAAT
>JBDKUB010000353.1:0-10193 GCA_039679915.1 Anaerolineaceae bacterium | reverse complement strand
TCCCCACGATATCTTTTCACAAATTCTTTTCTAAGATATCCGATTGCACTGTTCTATGACCAATCCCACAGCCGTGTTACTTACCATCGATGGGATGAGGTCGGAGGCATTGCAGGCAGCCAAATGTCCTAACATAAACGGATTATCGCAAAAAGGGGCATTCACATATCACGCCCAAAGCGTTATGCCGTCTATCACATTGCCTTGTTTCATATCGATATTTCACAGCATTCCCCCCAGCCGACATGGCACGCCCCACAATACATTTGTGCCTATGGCTCGCCCAGTGCCTGGCTTGGTGGACGTGGCTCATGATTTTAATAAAAAATCTGCCTTCTTTTATAATTGGGAGCCTTTACGAGATCTCAACTATCCTTTGAGTCTGTCTTTTTCCCTTTTCAAAGACAATTTGTATGATGGTAAAGATTGTGATCATTTTATAGTCGAACAAGCATTGTTTTATATCCAAGACAGCGCCTGGGATTTTGTATTCATTTATCTTGGTTCACTGGATCTTACCGGCCATGGACATGGCTTTTTTTCACCAGAATATACCCGGCAGTTGGAGCATCTCGATTCGGCAGTTGGAAAGGTACTGGATTGGCTGCCAAAAGAAACGACATTGATGTTGACCAGCGACCATGGCGGGCATGAGCGTACGCACGGCACCGAAAGCCCGGATGACATGGTCATTCCCTGGTTTATGACAGGTCCAAACATTCGAGTAGGGTACGAAGTGGCTTCGCCGGTATGCCTTTTGGATATTGCGCCCACCCTGGCTCGATTATTGGATATAACTCCCCATCCAGAATGGGAGGGTCATTGTATCGAAGAGGCGTTTAAAACGGAGGTGTAAAAATAACCAGATAATTGATTTAAGGATCACGCATTTCGTTTATCATTTAATTTCTTAATATAAGGAGTCCAATGATGTACCGAAAGTTTACGCCGCTACTGTTTATTATATTGGTTTTTGCGCTCGTATTAAGTGCATGTCAACCAGCCACACCTCCAATTCCGGTGGAAACAGCCACTGAAGAACCTGTCGTTGAAGCAACCGAAGCGCCAGTAATCGAAGCGACTGAGGAGCCGCTGGCCACCGAAGCGCCAACCGAGGTTAGCGGTTGCCCGGCTTCCACAGTGGCAGATTCGCAAGGGATTACCGGGGCATACCCGCAGCAATTCGAACTGGCAGAATTCGAGGAAGCTGCCGGTTGCGAATTGACCTTCACGGACAACCCTATGTTTGCCGAAGATGTGACGGCTGGAAAATTACCCCCGGTAGAAGAACGGTTATCGGATGAACCGCTGGTAGTGCAGCCTTATGATGAAATCGGTAAATATGGCGGCACTTTGCGCGGTATTTCCCTAGCCCCAAGCTCTGGCACAACCGAATTCTTCAGCTTCCGTATGGCGACGTTGGTACGTATGGAAGATGATCTCAAAACTATCGTTCCTAATGTTGCTAAATCTTGGGAAGTCAATGATGATTACACCGAATGGACCTTCACGCTGCGTAAAGGTCACAAGTGGTCAGATGGCCAACCCTTCACCACGGATGATGTCGAATTTTGGTGGAATGATTATATTATGAATACTGAGCTGAATCCCAGCGTGCCCAGCAACTGGCAGGCTGGTGGTGAGCCAGCCAAATTCACTAAAGTGGATGATGTTACTTTCAAATTCACTTTTGCCAAGCCCTATCCCGGTTTACTGACCTATCTTTCGATTACTCCTAACAACCCCTGGGCGCCGAAACATGCGGTGATGAAATATCACATTACCTATAACCCGGATGCCAACAAGCTGGCAGAAGAAGCCGGGTTCAAGACCTGGGTCGAGAATTTTGGCACCTATTTCAACAAGTGGCCCGACCTGATGGATAAACCTGAAGTTCCCACACTGGACAGCCACATGCTGGTTGAAGTTCCCACTACTGAGCAGCGCATCCGTGTTGCCAATCCGTATTATTTCAAGGTAGACACTGCCGGTCAACAACTGCCTTATATCGATACTCAACTAGAATCTTTCATCAAGGATAAAGAGCTGATTAATCTTAAGATCATTAATGGTGAAGTGGATATGAAAGCTCAAAGTCTCGATATGGCAAGTTACCCGGTTTACAAAGAAAACGAAGCTAAAGGCAACTACACCGTCCAGTTACCTCCCGGTTTTGGCGGTATGATCTACGCCTTCAATGTCACTCATCCCGATCTGGTACTGCGTGAGATATTCCAGGATGTGCGCTTCAAACAGGCTATGTCTTTAGCCATCAACCGCAGCGAAATCAATGACCTCTTGTACTTCGGCCTTGCCAAACCTTCCCAGGCTATACCCAGTCCAAAAACCAGCTTTGTCACCGAAGAAATGGGTCAATATATGGCAGAATATGACCCGGATAAAGCCAATGCTCTCTTGGATGAGATGGGCTTGACCAAAGGTGATGACGGCTTCCGCGTGAGACCGGATGGCAAACCCCTTGTAATACTTATGGAATATGCCCAACAAGCGGAGAACGTCAAGAACAATGAACTGGTGAAGGATTATTGGGAAAAAGTGGGTGTAAAAGTGGAATTGAAAGAAGTAACCAGCGAAGCGCTGCGGGCTGACTCGGCTACCAATAATTTAGATATCGGTGTTTGGTCCTATACCTTCTATCACGAAGCTTCCATGATCGGTAATCCACGCCGACTTATTCCACCATGGGGCGATGGTTCCATGATGATGGCTGGCTACCCGTGGGCTCAGTGGTATGCTAGCGGTGGTACCGAGGGCGAAGAACCTCCTGAACAAATCAAAAAGCTCTTCGAGCTTTGTGAACAATGGAAAGTAGCGATGCCTGGTTCGGAAGAATATATCAAATTGGGTCAGGAAATGATGTGGATCAATCTGGAAAACCTTTACCTGATTGGCACCGTTATCGATATCCCCGGTCCTACAGTCATTTCGAATAATTTAGGCAACGTACCGGAATTCACCGTACAATCTTCGGATTACAGCCGTGCTGTGCCGTTCCGTGTCGATCAGTGGTACTTTAAATAAAGCTATCTTCGCGGCGAAGAAACAAAAATACATCCTGCGAAACTACGACCTTCGCCTCACTTACGGGGAATATCCCGAACTTGGGATATTCCCCACGAGAACACCATGATGGTTGATGGGGAGGAATTTCTCTTCTTCCTCTCCACCGACCAGTTCCTATCCCTTTTCATGAATTTATGCTTTCAAATGCGGATCAATGCCTATGATTAAACATTTCCTGGGACGGATCATCTCCATGATAGTGACTTTGATCCTTACATCTGTGGTTGTATTTATCATCATTCAACTACCCCCAGGGGATTATGCGGAACGATATGCTTACAAACTCGAAGAGGCAGGTACTGCCGTAAGCGAAGCCGACCGGCAGGCTTTGCGTGCTTACTTTGGGATCGATCGCCCTCTTTATGAGCAATATTTTACCTGGATTACGAACATCATCTTCCATGGCGATTTTGGCGTTTCGTTCGAATACCGCCGCCCGGTTATGGATGTGATTGGTGAAAGACTGGGACTGACCACCATCCTGGTCATTATCACTTTAATTCTTACCTATGGATTAGCTATCCCTTTAGGAATATATTCTGCTATAAAGCAATATTCGGTCGCAGATTATCTCTTTTCGGTTATTGCCTATCTGGGATTAGCTATCCCTAATTTTTTATTGGCTTTGGTATTGTTATATATCAACATAACCTATTTAGGTACCAGCGTAGGGGGATTATTTTCTGCAGAATTTGTGAGGGCGCCATGGAGTTTTGCCCGATTTATGGATTTATTGGCGCACTTATGGGTACCTTCCATTATCCTTGGGCTGGCAGGTTTAGGTCTGCAAATGCGTACGATGCGCGCCCTGATGCTGGATGAGCAAAATAAACTCTATGTGACTGCTGCTCGGGCGCGTGGTTTGTCTGAGACAAAATTGATCTTGAAATATCCGGCGCGGGTATCGATCAACCCAATTGTCAGTACACTGGGCTGGGAGCTGTCTAGGGTCATATCAGGCGCGCCGTTCGTATCTGTCGTACTGGCATTGCCTGATACGGGTCCGTTATATTTGGATGCATTGCTCGATCAGGATATGTATCTGGCAGGTTCCATGCTTTTCCTTATGACCGCATTGACGATCATCGGTACTTTGGTTTCAGATCTTTTGTTGGCGATGCTTGATCCCCGCATCCGGGAAGGGGGAAATCATTGATGTCGAACCAAAAGTGGAGTCGTTTTCTCCCTAAATCCAAAAATCGCCAAAAGCAAGAAGAGAATACCTATTTTGTTGCTACCCAGTTCCAGTTGATGTGGTGGAAATTCCGCAAACATCATCTGGCTGTAATCGGAATGACCGTTCTGGGGATACTCCTGATATTAGGGATATTCGCCGAGTTTATTTCTCCAAACACACCCTTTACCCGCGATAGCAAATATATCATCGGACCTCCTCAGGCAATTCATTGGATTGATGCGCAAGGAAAATTCCATTTTCGGCCGTTTGTTTATGAAGCAGTTGGAAATCGTAATCCGGTCACTTTTCGCATGACTTATGAGGACAATACCGTCGTAATGATTCCGATACGATTCTTCGTGCATGGCGATCCATACAAGTGGTGGGGATTATGGAAAACCGATATTCATCTTTTCGGATTGGCTGAAGGATCGGTACACCTGCTTGGTTCGGATGAGTTGGGGCGCGATTTATTTTCCCGCATTGTTTATGGCACGCGTATTTCCCTTTCGATTGGCGTAATCGGTGTGCTGCTCTCGTTTATTCTTGGTCTGTTACTCGGCGGTATATCCGGATATACCGGGGGTTGGGTGGATAACCTGATTCAACGTTTCACCGAATTCGTTCGCTCGATACCCTCTTTACCTCTTTGGATGGCATTATCTGCCTCGCTCCCTAAAGAATGGTCAGGGTTGCAGGTTTATCTGGCGGTAACTGTCATCCTGGGTTTTTTGGGTTGGACTTCACTTGCCCGACGCGTCCGAAGTATGCTGCTCTCCTTAAGGGAAGAAGATTATGTGATGGCAGCCCGCATTGCCGGATGCACTGATGGACGCATCATTATGCGGCATATGCTGCCCTCGTTTCTGAGTTATCTCATCATCGATATCACGGTAGCATTTCCAAATATGATTTTAGGTGAAACCGCATTGAGTTTCATCGGTTTGGGTTTGCGCCCCCCTATTGTAAGCTGGGGTGTGTTGCTTCAATCGGGTCAAAATGTGCGGGCAATTTCCATGACGCCCTGGCTGTTATCGCCCGTTATTTTTATCGTCTTAGCTGTTTTAGCGTTTAGTTTTGTTGGCGACGGTTTACGTGATGCCGCTGACCCTTATTCCAGGTGAGTACATCGAGATGAGTGTTATTCCGCCTTTGCTTGAAATATCCGATTTGTGCGTTACCTTTCCGCTCGACGAGGGGCTGGTAAAAGCCGTCGACGGAGTAAACCTTACGATTGGCAAGGAGACCGTTGTTGGCGTGGTGGGCGAAAGCGGCTGTGGTAAATCAGTCACAGCTCAATCCATCTTGAGAATTGTGCCACACCCCGGGCGGATCGATAAAGGGAAAATTCTATTTCATCGGTTCACCGGCAGAGCGGATCAAAAACAAGAGACCGTTGATATTGCGCAGTTGAACCCCACCGGTAAGTCAATCCGTGCCATCCGCGGCAAAGATATTGCGATGATTTTCCAGGAACCGATGAGCTCCTTTTCACCTCTCTACACGATTGGCAGCCATATCAGCGAAGCTATTTTAGAACACCAGAATATGTCCAAAAAAGCCGCCCACGAATTAGCCATTGAATTATTGGCTAAAGTGGGCATTGCCAATCCTGCCAGACGGGTGGATCAATACCCTCATGAACTGTCGGGAGGTATGCGCCAAAGAGCAATGATCGCCGTTGCTATCTCCTGCAATCCGGCGCTATTGATTGCAGACGAACCAACGACTGCTTTGGATGTGACCATCCAAGCCCAAATATTAGATTTGATGCGCTCGTTGCAGGAAGAAATTGGCATGAGCATTTTGTTCATTACCCATAATTTAGGGGCAGTAGCGCAAATTACCGATCGTATTGCCATCATGTATCTGGGGAAGATTATGGAGGAAGGCCAAGTGGGTGAGATATTTCATAACCCGCAGCATCCCTACACCCAGGATTTGCTCAACGCCATCCCGCGCATTGGAAAAACGCGCCACCAGCGGCTGGCAGCCATTGGCGGGGTTATTCCCAATCCTTTCGAACGGCCTGCTGGTTGCGCTTTTCATCCCCGCTGCAAGAGATTCATGGCGGGTATTTGTGATGCCAATATTCCAGAAATGATGGAATTGAACGCCGATCATAAAGTGCGTTGTTTCTTGATGCAGGAGAAGTAATCATTTTGATTTGTTGATAAGGTGCTTTTTGTAATGGAGCCTAAAAATAAGCTGGTAGAAGTTCAAAATTTGAAAACGCATTTTCCCATTCGCCAGGGATTGTTCTCCCGAGTGACTGGTACTGTGAAAGCTGTGGATGGAGTGAGTTTTGTCATTCGCCGGGGAGAAACATTTGGTGTGGTTGGTGAAAGTGGTTCGGGGAAAACTACCGTAGGGCGTTCGATTTTACGTGCCATTCGACATACTTCAGGCTCATGTCACTTTTGGCTCACAGAAGATAAGGATGTGGATATTTTTTCATTAGAACCCGCCGAGCTGCGCTTGTTCCGCCGCCACATGCAGATGATCTTCCAGGATCCCTATGCCTCGCTTAATCCACGGATGACCGTTCGAGAAATCATTGCCGAACCCTTGGTTGCAACTCGATTGGTAAAAAATCGTTCAGAATTGGAAGATCGTGTCGTTGAAGTGGCGCGCCGCTGCAGGCTGAATATAGATTATCTCAAGCGCTACCCCCATGCGTTCAGCGGCGGAGAACGTCAACGGATTGGGATTGCCCGCTCTTTGGTCTTACACCCTGAGTTTATCGTGTGCGATGAACCCGTTTCTGCATTGGATGTGTCCATCCAGGCGGAAATTTTGAACCTGCTCTACGACCTGCAAAGCGAGTTCAATCTCACCTATTTGTTCATTGCCCATGATTTGAGCGTGGTCGAGCATGTTTCCGACCAGGTGGCTGTTATGTATCTGGGCAGGCTGGTGGAAATTGCTGCGACAACGGAGCTTTTCAATCATCCACGCCATCCCTATACTGAAGCGCTGCTTTCGGCTATACCGGCTGCGGATCCCGATGACCCGATGAGATTGGTACCCCTGAAAGGTGAAATTCCCAGCCCATTGAATCCGCCTTCTGGTTGTTATTTTCACCCTCGCTGCCCCTACGCAAGAGAGATATGCCAGCAATCCATTCCGGAATGGAAGGAATTAAGCCCAGGCCATCGAGTCACCTGCCATCTTGCGAAATCGTTGGAATTGACCGGTGTCAAAAAAGGGAAAGCAGAAGATTAAATATCGTTTTTGTAGTGATGACTTCAGTCATTGTTTTAGGACAATAACGACTAAAGTTGTTACTACCTGGAATCGAAATTTAAAATCCTACGCAGCTTCAAGACATTGGCTGTGAATCGTATATTATTTTGGAGGAAATAATGGTCAAAGTAGTCATCATCGGTGCTGGTTTGATGGGAAGCGCTACATCTTACCCTCTCTCAGATAACGGACATTCTGTTCACCTGGTCGGTACTCATCTGGATGGAGAGATTATCAAGAGTTGTAAAGAAAAACACTATCATCCGCGATTAAAAAGATATCTTCCCCAAGGTGTTCGTCCTTATTATATTGAGGAGATCGGGAAGGCAATCGAAGGCGCCGATGTAATATTGAGTGGTGTCAATTCATTAGGTGTGCATTGGATCGGACAGACGATCAAGCCTTTTATTCGTCCCGGGCAGATGATCATCGCCATCACTAAAGGGCTCGAAACTGATGCAGAGGGCAACTGGCGTATTCTTCCTGATGTTCTTGCCGGCGAACTCGACGAGAACATGCGCTCACAGTTGAAGTTTGCCGCGGTAGGTGGACCCTGCATTGCCGGTGAGCTAGCAGGCCGGCGTCAATCCTGCGTTGTGTTTGGCTCGCGTGATTTCTCGACCGTAGAACGGCTGGCTTCTATTTTTCGTACTTCTTATTATCATATCTGGAAAACAACCGACCTGGTAGGTCTGGAATTTGGCGCAGCATTCAAGAATGCTTATACTCTCGCTATTGGAATTGCATATGGTTTGTTGGAAAAAGCTGGCGGAATCGATGAAGCAGGCGCCAACTTCCATAATTTGGCTGCCGGCATTTTTGCACAGAGCTGCGTGGAAATGCGCCGTTTATTGGAGATAGCGAATTCCGATCAATCCTTTGCCTATAAATTACCCGGCGCAGGCGACCTGTATGTTACAGCGGTGGGCGGACGGACTGTTCGGCTTGGAAAATTACTCGGTGCAGGGAACAGCTTCGATGAGGCTCGCCAGATTATGGCAGGGGAAACCCTCGAATCGGCAGAAATCATTTCCATGATGGGAAAAACGCTTCCAAAGCTGGACCGTGAAGGGGTTCTTCAGCCTGATGAATTGCCCATATTGCGCACGTTGGTGGATGTGATCGTGCATGGTAAACCGGTTCAATTCCCTATCGATCGAGTTTTCGGAGGAAATTCGATTCTAGGATGTTCGACGCGCAAAGAAAAACCGCGCTCGATTTTTCGTCTTTTCAAGTTGGCGCCCGACTATTGGATGATGCCCTGGCAGGGATCCCCAGTCGGACGCCGGTTTATGCTCAACTGCATGATTTCACTGCTCACCAATTGAATATACCCATACGGGATTTCTACAGCCGGGCTGAAATTATGGTGCCGGCAATTCTGGAAGTGACGCATCAATATAAGCTGGATGTGGCTTCTATCACTTTCGATGTATACAATATCGAAGCGGAAGGCTTGGGGCAAAGGTTGGTTTTTAGTGATAAAAATATGCCGGATATCGACCGCACTTATCCACTGATTGGAAGCCGGGAAGATTTGAAGCTGATCAAAACACCCGATTTCGATACGGCAGGTAGATTTACCAATGTCATTCGAATGCACAGCCTGTTTCAGAAATACACTGGTTTAAATCCCACTCTGACTTTTTGTGCGCCTTTTTCTTTGGCTGCCAATTTGATGGGCATCGACCGTTTGATCAAAGCCATTTACTACGAACCCGATTTTGTTCAATCGTTGATGGAAAAACTGACAGAAGAAGTGCTTGCTCCCTGGATCCTGTACCAGAAGGAGCGCTTTCCACAGTCGAACCGCATCAATGGCGCCGATGCCATGGCATCTTTACCGATCATTAATCTAAAAATATTCAGAAAATGGGTGTTGCCTTATATCATACAACTGCGCAAGATATGCGGCGAGGGTGTGTATGTAGCCAATTGGGTAGGCGAGGCATTATTACAGAAACCCGAAGAGATGCTGGATATCAAATGTGAGGTGGGTTTGGATTGGATTTTGGGACAAGACCCGGATGTGGAAAAGCTCACCCCGCAGTTTTATAAAAATTACGCCGTGGAAAAAAATATGGGTTTGATCTTGGGGGTTGGGGCACGATTTATGACTCAGAGCAATCCAGAGCAAGTTGTAACCAGGGTAAAGCAATACATCGAAGCGGGGAAGCCCGGTGGAAGATTCGCATTATATTTATGCAATTTGGATGCAGACACACCCCCCGAGAATGTGAGGGCTGCGGTAGCGGCGGTGAGGGAAGCGGGGAAATATCCTTGATATAGAATGCTTGGGGGATGCAGATTTCCCTAAACCCCTCTTTCAAATCTCACTGGTGAATGAGACGGGCGATTTCGATCTGCAGCTTTAGATGTGGCACGATGGAGTTGGGGAGAATAGACGCTTGGTCGTTTTTACTTTTTCTACTCCGAACGATTATTTGGTGATTGGCGAAACCCCCTCCTTATGACCTGGTCGAGCAATTACGGGGGATGGTTTGGCTGGATTCCATTTTTGACTATCGGAAAAAGCCAAATCTATGCTATCATTTTTATCATGATATTATTATCCCACGTCGTATAAAGTCCCAAACGGTTGGGGGGTTTATACAAGTTAATAAAAAGGAGTTATATAATCCACATAAACGCGAATTAGGCATACAATAGCATAGTTGTATAATAT
>JBDKUB010000275.1:0-2403 GCA_039679915.1 Anaerolineaceae bacterium | reverse complement strand
ATTCATCAATGTATAAATATATTTATGATACTAATCCAGTTAAATATGATTGGATAAAGCAAATACTAGAAAATTTTGATAAATTGAATGAGGATCGGATACAAAAAAGAGATATTCCCCAAAAACTCGATCGTATAAATTCAAAATTAGGGGAACAATTTATAATAGCTAGTAATAGTTATGACAAAGCAAATAACAGGGTAAATAATGTTTGCGATGCTGCTATGGAGATGAGAAACTTTTTAAGCCAATTATGGGGAGGGTTAGTAGAATATGGAAGAATTAAAACGGGTAAACAATTAAAACATAAAGAATTTAAGATCGAAGCAGATAGACAAATAATCTCTAACTGTTTGGTAGAGGATATAGAAAACAAAAAATTATTTGATAAACTTAATAGTGCTTATAAACTTTTTAATGAGTTATCGGGATCGGATTTTGGGAAAAATAATCTAAGTACCGATATTGATAGGTTGAAAGGAGATCATACTGTCTGGTTATCATTAATTATCGATATTGTCGATTTATTAGGGTAAGAGTATTTTAATATTCATGAAACCATAAATAGTTACGAATGGTACTGCAAACCTGACCCTATGATTAAAAATAATTCTTTCAATTCACAACGCTCCCTCGTCCCTGCCCCCTTGTGGGGAGGGAGTGAGGGTGATGCCAAATAAATAAAAATCAAAAATCAAGAATAGTCCTTGATAGAGTATTGGGGGAAAAAATAACAAATTACAAAATTGATAATAAATAATATACAAAAAATAATGATGAATATCAAAATCAGGTACATTTATTTGACTTTGTGCCGATAATATGCTATACTCTTATTTAACGAAAAGGCAAACCCGGCGAAAACCGGAGGCGCAAAGCTATGGGTCTAAAGCTTAATTAGCCATGATTGCCAGGCTGCCGAAGCGAGATTTCTTTATATACTTTCGTACTTCGAGCGGGCTTGGTGTAATAGCCCGCTTTATGGTTAATATCCTGCGTCAAACCCAACCTTCGATAAGAAAATTGAGCAGGAGGCTCGATATGGCGAAACGCAAAAAACAAACATTTATCCGACCAATAGCCCTGATCATTATTTTAGGGTTAATATTTTCCTTCGCTGGTTCTCCTGCTTATGCTGTCGCAAACGGAAGTGAGGGGCAATACATTGTTTCGGGTCATGATACTAATCAGGTTGCGTCTTTAGTTGAAAAATATGGGGGAGAGGTGACATCGCGCTTAGATATCATCAACGGTGTCGGGGCTATCTTACCCGAAAGCGTTGTCGCTCCGTTGCAAGCAGAAAAAGGTATTATTTCTGTATCTGAGAATGCTATGGTTCAAACCACTGGAAAGCATTACGGGCATTCTACCCCAGCCACCGATTATGCAGATGTAACTGGCTCCGATTTGCTTTGGGATGAAGGAAAAATCGGGAAAGGTGTCACTGTAGCGGTTGTAGATACCGGGATTGGGTGGTTGCCAGGGCTTTTCAAAGATGTCAACGGTAAGGTGCAAAACCGCATTGTGGGTTGGAAGGATTTTGTAGATAAATCCCGTATCCCATTAGACCCTAATGGACATGGCACTCATGTGGCTGGTATCATTGCCAATACCGATATCGGAGGGGATGATGAGTGGAATGGTGTGGCTCCAGGTGTTAAATTAGTAGGCGTGCGAGTTTTGAATTATAAGGTATATATCACTTATGAAAATGTCATCAAAGTCATCGATTCGGTGGTTAAAAATAAGAACAAATACAATATACGAGTAATGAATTTATCCATGGTATCCACCGCAACAACGCCTTATTGGGCGGATCCATTGAATCAAGCTGTGATGTCTGCTTGGGCGAATGGTATCGTTGTTGTTGTAGCAGCAGGAAATAACGGCTCTGCTTCTATGACGATCGGCGTCCCCGGTAACAATCCATATGCGATCACAGTTGGTGCGTTTACCGATAATTACACCCCATTGGATTGGAACGATGACTATATAACACCGTTCTCCGCTGCAGGACCAACCCTGGATGGATTTGTAAAACCGGATGTGGTTGCCCCAGGAGCCCATATGGTTTCCACCATGATGCCGTATAGCTATGTTGCTCAGAAACATCAAGCGAATAGAGTAGGCGTTAATTATTTCTCGATGGCTGGTACCTCACAGGCTGCAGCGGTTGTTTCAGGTATCAGTGCTTTGATGCTGAGCCAACACCCGGAATTGACACCCAATCAGGTGAAATATCGCTTGATGTATACTGCTCTTCCCTGGGTCGATAGCACATCGACCGAAGCATTATATAGTGTGTGGCAGCAAGGCGCTGGCAGAGTAAATGCCCCCGATGCTGTATCGGCAGAAATAACCGGAGAAGCTAATGTAGGGATGGACATCAACGCGGACTTAGCG
>JBDKUB010000104.1:0-2461 GCA_039679915.1 Anaerolineaceae bacterium | reverse complement strand
ATAAAGGAATAATATTGGTTACTCCAGAAGCAATTAAATCAAAACTTCAAACAATTCTGCTGCGTGTTCAAAAACCAGGCCGGTATGTGGGAGGTGAGTTAAATCAAGTTGTCAAAGATTGGTCGATGATATCCACAAAAATCGCTTTGATTTTCCCCGACATCTACGATATCGGTATGTCGAATTTAGGCATAGCTATTTTGTACGATTTGATCAACCAACGCCCCGATGCGTTAGCCGAGCGAGCTTTCGCTCCTTGGGTTGATATGGAGGCCTTACTAAGGCAAGAAAACCTGCCTCTTTATTCCCTCGAAACGATGCACTCTTTATCCCAATTCGATATACTCGGTTTTAGCTTACCTTATGAGACGCTCTATACGAATACGCTCAATATAATGGATTTATCCGGTATTCCTCAATTTTCAGATCAACGCAATGCCTCCCATCCGCTGGTCATTGCTGGGGGTAATACCACTTTCAATCCCGAACCCATGCACGCATTCATCGATGCGTTTGTGATAGGCGAAGGTGAAGAGGTCATTCATGAAATAATCGATCAATATCAATTTTGGAAGAAGCATTCAAACGAAAAAACCCGCTTGCTATCTCTGCTTTCGCAAATAAAAGGTGTCTATGTCCCATCTTTGTATCAGCCAGTCTATTACCCGGATCAAACACTATCCCATATCGAAAAGCTCGATGAACAGGCACCCTTACCAATAATCAAACGTATCGTACCCAAGCTACCTCCGCTGCCCACCCAATGGATCGTCCCAATGATCGACATCGTTCACAACCGTATACCTATCGAAATCATGCGCGGTTGTACGCGCGGATGTCGGTTTTGTCATGCCGGTATGGTCAACCGCCCCATACGCCAGCGCTCGGTTGAGGAGATAATCCAAACCATCGAATTATCGCTGAGAAATACCGGATACGAAGAAATAGGGTTACTCTCGTTATCATCATCTGACTATGCGCACATCATTGAATTGATCGACGCCCTTAACCATCGTTTCGCAAATCAGCACCTCAATATCTCCCTCCCCTCACTCCGCATCGATACTTTTTCGGTGGAATTAATGAACTCATTAAAAACCAATCGGCGCGGTGGATTTACCCTGGCTCCAGAAGCCGCCACAGAAAAAATGAGGCAGATCATTAATAAACCGGTCTCAAAGGATCAACTTTTAGAGACATGCAAAGCCGTTTTCTCTCGAGGCTGGCCTACTATCAAGCTCTATTTCATGATCGGTCATCCCTCTGAATCGATACAGGATGTTCAAGAAATTGTCACCTTGTGCAGAGAAATACTGGCTATAGGCAGAAGCGTGATCGGAAAACGCGCTCAGGTTAACGCCGGTGTGAGTACATTCATTCCCAAACCCCACACACCCTTTCAATGGGTCGCTTGCGATACAACACAGAACATCTTCGCTAAACAAGAACTCTTGAAAGCTGGGTTACGCAGCCCAGGATTAAAACTCACCTGGAATTCCCCCGAAGAAACCATGCTGGAAGCTTGGTTATCGCGAGGGGATCGGCGAATGTCGGAAGTAATCTACGCAGCCTGGAAAAGAGGCGCAAAATTCGACGCTTGGGGTGAATATTTTCATCCTGAAATCTGGCAAGAAGCCTTTATCGAAACCGGTATCGATCCATCCTTTTACACCCATCGGGAGCGCCCCATCGATGAAATTTTCCCTTGGGACCATATCGGTACGGGCATACGTAAGAAATATTTAATTCGGGAATATTTGCATAGCAAACAAGGCATACCTCGTGGAGATTGCCGTGACAAATGTGATGCCTGCGGAATTCTCCCAACATTTGCCGATTACCGCCGCACATACCCAGGCGATGTTTGGTGCTGTCCAGAGGTAAGAACTCCTAAATCAAGCCGCGTTACCGAATTAAATTCCAAGGCGTTGTCACATAATCAATGATGAGAATTAGAATCAATTTTTCCAAAACTGAGATAATCAAATACACGAGCCATCTCGATTTATACCGAGCTTGGGAAAGGACCCTGCGTCGGGCAGAATTACCTCTAGCCTATTCAAAAGGATTCAAACCTCACCCGCATATCAACCTGGCTTGTGCCCTTCCTTTAGGATTCACCAGCGAAAACGATTTAGTTGATATTTGGCTGGAGCAGGACATCTATCTCGAAGAAATCTCTCGACGGTTAATCAAAGCGGTACCACCAGGCATCGAAATAAAATCCGTTATCGAGATTCCTATTCAGACATCCTCATTACAAAAACAGCTCAAAGCCTTTGAATATTGTGTCACTTTATTCGAGAAAGTCTCAGATTTACCCGAAAAACTAGCTGCGCTCATGGCAAGTGAAAGCCTCTGGCGCGAACGCAACGATAAAAAATACGATTTGCGCCCTCTCTTGATCGAGCTTACCGCCCCTGAGAGTAATTCTTTTGGTCCACAGCAAATCCTGATGATT
>JBDKUB010000391.1:0-2696 GCA_039679915.1 Anaerolineaceae bacterium | reverse complement strand
GCCAATTCACCGGAGGAAATCATCGCCCGGGAGTTCATCTTGCGTGAGCAGCCGGATGTTGTCGTTGCAGTCATCAACGCCGCGACTCTGGAACGGAGTCTTTATCTGGTGGCTGAATTGATCGCTTTGCCTACACCCTTAGTGATTGCACTTAACATGGTGGATGTCGCGGAACAGGAAGGAATGCACGTTGAAGCCGATGTGCTGCAGGCGGCTCTGGGGATTCCTGTGGTCCCCATTGTAGCTACTCATGCCAAGGGCATTTCAGACCTCTTGCGAGTCATTGAGCAAATATTGGAGAGCGGCTATGTACCACCGACACGCTTTCCTGAAATTCGAGCAGACCACCGCCATGCCTTGGAACAGATCATTTCCTTGATCACAGGCTATGTTCCTGCTCCTTATCCTACCGATTGGGTGGCTCTTAAACTATTGGAAGGTGATGCTGAAATTACCAAGTTAATGAAATCGACCTTGCAACCCGAGAAATGGGAGATGGTGCATCGTGTGCTGCGCGACCATGATGATGCTCTTTTAGCGGTAGCTTCTGGGCGTTATGAATGGATAAGCCGCATGGTACGCGCGGCAGTCGTACGTCCACGTGCTGGGCAAATCAGCATGACTGAACGTATTGATCGCTGGGCGACCCACCCGGTTGGAGGATTGGTCATTCTGGTTGGTGTATTAGGGGCGGTCTTTGGGCTAACTTTCAGCATTGGTGCACCGATACAAAAGTGGCTCGAAACCATGGTCATCGAGAAAATATCCCAAGCGATTACAGTTGCACTGGCTACGTCCCCTGCCTGGATAAACAGCCTGCTCGTAGAAGGCGTAATTGGTGGGGTTGGCTCGGTGCTTACATTTTTGCCTATTCTGGTCATTTTCTTCGCTGCCTTTGGCTTGCTCGAAGATGTGGGTTATATGGCACGGGCAGCTTTTGTAATGGATAATTTCATGCACCTCATGGGGCTGCATGGCAAGTCATTCCTGCCACTTTTCCTGGGTTTTGGTTGTAATGTCCCCTCGGTAATGGGTACACGGATTATCGATTCCGACCAGGCCCGATTTCTCACTATTTTGGTTGCACCCTTCGTTCCCTGCACCGCACGCATGGCTGTACTAGCGTTCCTGGCGCCGGCATTCTTTGGTAAATATGCTACCCTGGCAGCGTTGGGATTGGTGATCCTTTCGTTGACAATATTATTGCTAAGTGGAATATTGCTTAACTTCATCATATTCAAAGGGCAGCGTTCGGCATTTATCATGGAAATGCCTCTTTATACTTTGCCCAACTGGCGTACCATCGGAATACTGGTCTGGCAGCGTTGCCTGTCTTTCTTGAAAAAAGCCGGCACGACGATATTAGTGCTTTCCGTGGTCATTTGGGCGCTTTCCCGATTGCCAAACGGGGATTTACAAAGCAGTTATCTAGCAAGTTTTGGGCGCTTCGTAGAACCTGTGGGGCAATGGATGGGATTGGATTGGCGGCTGACTGTGGCTTTGCTTACGAGTTTTGTGGCGAAAGAAAATGCGATTGCAGCCCTAGGAGTCGTTTTTGGCAGCGGGCTAGAAGCCGGCTTGGCGCAAACTCTGGCAGCCACGTTCTCGCCTGCCAATGGATTGGCGTTTCTCACAGCAACCATGTTATTCATTCCCTGCGCCGCCACGGTGGCAGTCATCCGTCAAGAAACAGGTTCATGGCGATGGACAGCAATCAATCTGGCTTGGATGCTGGTTGTCACTATGGTGGTGAGCGGTTTGGTTTACAGGCTAGCATTGCTCCTGGGAGGCTAATATGCTGCAGCAATTATTAGAAGAAATCAAACATGAAGATTCGCTGGATATCAAACGATTAGCCGACCATTTGAATACTTCTCCAGAAATGATCATGGCCATGCTCGAACATTTAGTGCGCATGGGCGTCATCGAGAAGGTCGAGTGTTGTGCTCAAGCCTGTGAGGGGTGTTCCTTGATAGATCAATGCGCTTCCACAAATAAAGGAAGCGCCTTATGGGAATACAAATCAAAAGAATGAGTCAGTTGAACACCGGCATGGCGGATCTTTAAAAGGATATCCATTGACGACCAGGCTCGTTCGTAAATAGATAACTCGGAGGTGTTTAATTATCTATTTTTCTATGCCCTGCTATATAAAACCCTCGCTTTTCGAATTGTGTCAATAATTCTTCCAGCGATTTATGCCACTGGCCCCACTTGCGGGAGATATGCTCGGTCCAGCTATAGGTGTCGTAAGTAAAAGTTTCGGGTCGGTCACTTTCTAATGGAATAAGGCACTTGGCTTTGCGATAGTAATCTTGAGCCAGGTAGCCTTCGTCCATCTGCTGCATGGCTCTATCGATCATCTCATCGGTCAGTTCTGGGTAGGCATCTTCGAATAGGGTGAATTCTAAGGGGTAACGCGGACGAGTGGGGGGGTTTTCTGCTGGATAGCCCATCACCAACTGCACCAAGGGGAAAACTCGTGGGGGCAATTTGTATTGCTTGGCTATCTTCTCTGCCATGTATGGCGCTGCTCCTAAAAAGCAGCTTCCTAAACCGAAGCTCTCGCCGGCAA
Source organism: Anaerolineaceae bacterium (assembly GCA_039679915.1). Taxonomy (GTDB): domain Bacteria; phylum Chloroflexota; class Anaerolineae; order Anaerolineales; family UBA4823; genus JAAZNS01. Next base: position 121 of record JBDKUB010000391.1, on the reverse strand, counting down.
TGACCATGTTTTCGGCCATCAGGGTGGCATCTTGAATGCCAAATACCAGCAAAAGCAGGTCGTTGCTGACGATCTGCCAATTCCGCTTTTCCATAATCCGTGAAATCTTATAGATATCGAC
>JBDKUB010000132.1:0-2441 GCA_039679915.1 Anaerolineaceae bacterium | reverse complement strand
ATGATAGTAAGTATTTTATTCATAGGCAGACCGAGAATGGAAAATCGAGAATTGCAAATCGGAAATTGAAGCTGTTCTTCGATAGATCAAATCGGCGGGATTGTATAAGGTCAGACATTGCCATTATTAATAATAATTGATTTTCTAATATTCTGCTTTCATCGAAGTTATTTATCCTATAATGATGATTGTTGGTTGATGAGTTGCAGGTAAACATCTTCCAGGGAATGGCGGAGTTCACCAACGAATTGAATATCTGCCCCGTTATCGACCAGGGTTCGAATGATGAGAGGATTGGTATTTTCTGGGTTTTCCAAAGAGATTACCAATTTATTATCCACAGGCTTTATATTTTTTATGCCCGGGATGGATTGCAAGGATTGTGCTAATTGTGGTGGATTCTCTCGAAGGTGAATGACGACTTTCCTCCCAAAAACGGTTGTTCGTAGATTGGCAGGCGTATCGACGGTGAGCAGGGAGGAATTGAAGAGAGCAATCCGATCGCATAAACGATCAGCTTCATCCAGATTGTGTGTACAGAGGAAAATGGTTCGTCCTTCCTGGCGTAAATCGGCAATGAAATCCCTTACCAGGCGAGCTGCTTCTGGGTCTAAGGCAGACGTTGGTTCATCCAAAAACACGATTTTGGGTTCATGGATCAGAGTGCGGGCAATGGCTAATTTTTGCTTCATACCTTTGGAAAATGTAGCTGCCGGATCGCGACGCTGTTCCCATAAACCAAGCAGCCGCAGATATTTCTCGATCTGCCCGCGCGGGTCGTTAACTTCATATAGTGAGGCATAAATCTCCAGATTACGTTCGGCGCTTAAGTTTTCATATAAGCCCGGAGTTTCTGTTAGGATGCCTGTTATTTTGTGGATTGCCATAGCTTGGCTCTTTATATCCAGTCCATTTACTTTGGCACTCCCCCGAGTAGGGGAGATCAAACAGGTGAGTATGCGCACCGTGGTGGTTTTACCGGCGCCATTAGGACCCAGAAAGCCATAGACCTCACCTTCTTTGACTTCCAGATTAAGCCGGTCGACGGCGGTTTTTTCACCAAATTGTTTGGTTAGATTCTCTGTGGTAATCATAATTTACAATGAATGATAGCGACTGCTTTCGAGGTCTTCTTGAACCTCATCGACTTGATGGAGCTCCAAGGGTTTTATTGGCTCAGGTGATGATTCTATTATGTCCAAATTTTCTTCGTTGCGCAGGGTAAAAATGATGAGTACACTGATTAGAGCGCCTATGCCTATTAAACCTTCTGTAATATAAGAACCCAATGTGGAATTGGCGACTACTGCTACCGCATTGAAAATCGCGTGCCAAGCCACAGCCAGCCAAACCCAACGAAATTGTCTGCGAGTGAAAACCTGCAAGACTATCACCGAATTGGCGAGATGCAAACATAACGCAAAAACACGTTCGATAGCGCCTAATAGAACTTGATACCAGGGGGTAGCCCAGTATGCCTGGATGTTTGCCTGGGCGCTTGCCAATTGTTCAGCGGGGACAATGGTGCTTATATCGACACGGCGATAGGCTAGCATTTGGAAGAATCCCAGCAATACCAAGGCACCCAAAATGATTGCCTCGCTGCCTCCATGACCTGCGCCGGCTAGAAGTGCTTTCTTCCAGGAACGAGCGTCCTTTGCCCACCAGCGATACATGAAATACCGGGCGAATTCTTCCCATATTCCGGAGCTTACCCCCAAGAAGATCGCATTCACATACAATTGGGCGGATTTCGGTGGCGCGGGCAGGTATCCATTTTGGAATAGCGCAGTGATACCAAGGTTGAAGGGGATATGGCCGACTTGTGAAAGGATGAAAGTGACTCCACCAATCCACCACAAACGCCATCCCAGGTTGAATCGACGGGTGAGGAATATTCCCAACCCAATCCCTAATGCTATCATTAATAAGCCGGTGATAGGATAGAAGATATATAGAATATTGTCCATAAAAGATTTTCTATGAGATATATAATTAATCGTTATTGTATAATTGTATCATTGATATAATTGTATATTGTCCATCCGAATCTGTCAAGATGTAAGTAACAAGGGTGTTGAAAAAGATTAAGCCACATTGTGGGATTGTCCTAAAAGAAGACTGTCACCTCGAGCGAAGCGAGAGGTCTTTCCATATTATGACTAAGATGTCTCGCTTCGCTCGACATGACATAGATTACTTTTTGTACAGCCCCACATGAATTATTTACTTTACCCTTACCCAACCTCCTCTATAAATCAAGGACAGATTTTTGGGTTATGGGTTAAATTATTACTTTTTTCAACACCCTCCGGGATATGGCTTGACATAACTTAAATGATTTATTAGATGGTACTGGTCAACAGGGCGGGCTGCATAAGAAACAAGAATCAACATTTCTACTCATTAAATTGATGCTACCCTCACTCCCTCCCCGCTAG
>JBDKUB010000169.1:0-7116 GCA_039679915.1 Anaerolineaceae bacterium | reverse complement strand
AGGATGAGGATTTTGCTTTGGTGCGTTGGGGCAAGCAACGATTACCACAGCTAAAAAAACTGTGGGGTTTTTACAGCGGAAAGACCGGCATCGGCAGGCTGGTTCAAACCTCATTTTTATTCTATGGCGGATTGACTACCCTTTTCCTGGTTTCGTTTTCCATTCGTTTCAATGTTTTCGATGGCACCTTAGGCAGGACACTCGTAGGCAATCTGGCATTCATTGGGTTTGGACAACTGCCCGGAGGTATGATTTTGTTTTGGGTTTATCAAATTTTGGCGGTTGCCTTGTTGGCGGCTGCATCCATGACTGCCTTTCAAGATTTACAAGCTAACGAATGGCGTGACGTAGCCATTGGTGAAATCCCTGAATTTATCGTATATCGTAATCCGCAAGGAACATTTACCCGTTCGATTACCGCGGCATTGGTCATTGTGATCATTATCGAATTTTTGATTCGCGGCAAAACTACGTTAGGCGTCCCTTATTATGGCATTGGTGTCTATATGCCAATTATGATGATGGGACTGGCTATCCGTCAACATATCTTGAAGACCTACAAAGGAACAGCGCGTAAGTGGGGCAGTGTGGCGGCTGGTTTTACCGCTGCTTTGGCTGCGGTCATTTTTGTGGGTCAAATTGTGGGTAAATGGGAAGAAGACGGTTGGATCGTGCTGATTTCATTTAGCTGCCTTATCATTTTAGCTCACTTGCTGCTTATTTCGCCGATTGGGTATCGCTCACCGGAACAGATCCACCGCATTGTGCGCAAAAAAGCTCAGGTGAAAGGTACGATGGGTTCGATTGTAGAATGGCAATCATTAAAGATGCAAGAATATCGCTATGGAATTTTGATAACCATCACCCGCTTTTTCGAATTGTTCGGCATACGCCGACCAATGAGCTTAGAGCCGCCACCGCCGGCAGGTGAATATGATGATGCCATTCATGGTGACCATCCAGACGCCCCATCGATATTGGTGCATTATATCGAACCGCAACCAAAACCTTCGGGTGTTGAGCATTGACCGACTAAATTCAAAATTAAATAATTAAGCAGGATATGCAAGATTTGTCGATCTCGTATATCCTGTATTTGTTTTAATTCTCCTTACAGCTCGATCAAAAAATTAAATTACCATCAAGAGATAAAAATGTGATAGCCATTTATGCTTCATCTCGTAGGGTATATTTTATAGTCATGAGCAATTTGTACAAGATGGAGTGGTTTTTCCTTAAAATGGATTAAATATAGGGTAAAATTTTTTTGATTGCAGAATAATTATCGGACGTAATTTTTAGAAAGAAGCGGTTACAATGTCGTCTTTTATGCAGCTCATTTTAGCTTTGGCGGTAATCATCGTTGCTGCGAAAATCAGCGGCTACATTAGTTACAGCCTTGGTCAGCCTTCGGTGTTGGGGGAAATCGTGGTAGGGATTTTACTGGGACCATCGGTATTGGATGTGTTTCATCTGCCCTATTTTTCGGATGGGCATCTTTCTACCATGATTAATGATTTGGCAGAATTGGGAGTGCTGTTATTGATGTTCATCGCCGGCTTGGACTTGCATTTGAAAGACCTGGCTCAATCCAGCAAAGGAGCTATCCTGGCTGGCACATCAGGTATGGTATTTCCACTGCTGCTTGGCATGGGTACCGGAATGGCTTTCGATATGGAAATATCCCATGCCTTGTTCCTGGGTTTGACCCTCTCAGCGACCAGCGTCAGTATCTCAGCCCAAACTTTGCGAGAGTTGAATGCTATTCGCAGCCGGGTAGGTATTACCATGTTAGGAGCGGCTGTAATCGATGATATCCTGGTGGTCTTGGGATTGTCTGTCTTTACTGCACTGATCTTATCCGATGGCAGCGCTGGTTGGGGACAGGTGGCACAAATTGCCGTGAGCATGGTGCTATTCTTAATTTTTACTTCGCTCATAGGATATTTTCTTTTGCCAAAATTTACTCGCTTTATCGATCGTTTACCCATCAGCCAGGGATTAGCGGCTTTTACATTCGTCTTGATATTATTATACGGCTGGCTTGCGGAAGCTTGGGGTAATATGGCAGCTATTACAGGCGCCTTCTTAGCAGGATTATGGCTGTCGCGCAGCCCATTAAGAGAACGAATTTCAAGCAGTATATCTGTTATGGCATATGGGGTTTTCGTGCCGATTTTCTTTATCAATATTGGTTTATCAGCCAATTTGCGCAATGTCACGGGAGGTTTTGTTTGGTTGTTAGTGGTCATGACGATTATCGCTATTGCGGGAAAAATATTGGGTGCAGGATTGGGCGCAAAACTTAGCGGATTTACCAACCGTGAATCGCTTCAGTTGGGAGTGGGCATGATGTCGCGCGGTGAAGTAGGATTAATCGTAGCTGCAATAGGCTCAAATACCGGTTTTATCAATCAGGACTTTTTTTCAGCAGTAGTGGGCGTTGTTATTATCACAACTTTACTTACCCCGCCTTCTCTCCGTTTTCTATTTGCCAAAACCGAACCGAAAGAAAACATTAAAGAAGATGAAACTAAAAAATCCGAAACCGATTCTCAATTAAAACAAGGAGAAGAATCATGAGTTTTCTGGTAGTAGCCATAATCAATGATATGGAACTTTGTCCTATTATTCTTGAATCTTGGGAAAATATTGGCGTAAAAGGAGTGACTATATTGGAAAGCACCGGTTTGGGGCACATCCGCAAAGCCGGCTTAATGGAAGATATACCGCTTTTGCCCTCTCTAGAAGATTTGTATAAGGAAGACGAAATCCATCATCGGACATTGTTTTCCGTGGTCGATACTCAGGAAATGGCAGATAAAATGGCAGAAATCGTTCAACAATCGACCGGTAACCTTGAAGAACCCAACACCGGATTTTTGTTTGTCGTGCCGGTTTTACGGGTGCTGGGAATGGGTAAACATAGGCAGGATCGCTCCAACGAATGAATTTAGTGGACAGCCAATATTCATGTATTCTAATATGAAGGATAGAGGAGGTGCATTATGAATATACCGTCCACCATGCATGCAATGGTCCTTCAACAGCCAGGGCAGTTGCTGAAATTTATGGAGGTCCCAGTCCCACATCCGAATAACGACCAGGTATTGCTGCGCGTGCGCGCCTGTGGGGTGTGCCGCACCGATTTGCACATTGTCGATGGTGAGCTTGACCAGCCCAAGCTGCCGCTTATCTTGGGACATGAAATCGTGGGTGAGGTCGTCGAAACAGGTGCGAACGTGAGCCAATTACGAATTGGAGACCGAGTTGGTGTACCCTGGTTGGGCTATACAGATGACACTTGCCGTTATTGTCGGAGGGGGATGGAAAACCTGTGCGATAATCCCCTGTTCACCGGATACACCTTGAATGGTGGATTTGCCGAATATACCGTGGCATACCAATCCTATTGTTTTCATCTGCCGGATTCGTACAGCGATGTAAACGTTGCTCCATTCTTGTGTGCCGGTTTGATTGGCTATCGCACTTATCGTTTGGCAGGCGAAAATATCGAAAACCTGGGTATTTATGGATTTGGCGCGGCGGCGCATATTATTGCTCAGATAGCCATACACCAGGGTAAGCGCGTCTACGCCTTCACTCGCCCGGGTGATAAGGCTGCCCAAGAATTTGCTTTGCGCATAGGCGTCGATTGGGCGGGCGATTCCGACAGGCTGCCTCCTCAGCTTTTGGATGCGGCACTTATCTTTGCTCCGGTGGGAGAGTTGGTTGTGAATGCTTTGCGCGCCACGGTCAAGGGCGGCGTTGTAGTAAGCGGTGGCATTCACATGAGCGATATCCCTTCTTTCCCATACCGCCTGCTTTGGGAAGAACGTGTAATTCGTTCGGTGGCTAATTTGACTCGTCAGGATGGAATCGAGTTTTTTAATGTATTGGCACAAACGCCGGTCCAAACCGAAGTACAATCTTTTCCATTGCAGCAAGCCAACGACGCTCTGAATAAATTGCGCAGCGGTCAGTTGCAAGGCGCTGCCGTGCTAGTGATGTGATTCTATTTTTCGATAAAAATAATCCTCTGAACCTGTTAGACTTAAGGTAAGATAACCATCATTCAAAGACGTCAATTGTGATAGACGATTCGTCGAGTCTTCGCTTTGAACTGCTTGATATTGATATGTTTGGGAATGTCCTGAGAAAATTGGGAAGATGAAAAGAGCTGCCGGATTCACTCTGCCCGGATGAAAGGAGAAAAACGATGGATTTCTTTGAGGTGCTTTCCCAATCGTTACCCAATCCCGATGTTTACAGTCAGATTATTTTACCCATATTGATATTTTTTGCTCGTATAGTCGATGTGACACTTGGCACTCTCCGTATCATTATGGTTAACCGAGGTCGGCGCAAAATTGCACCCATTTTGGGTTTTTTTGAAGTATTCATCTGGATCGTAGCCATCGGGCAGATCATGACTCACATGAAAGGAATCAATTCATTTATCGGGTATGCTGCCGGTTTTGCGGCTGGGAATTATGTGGGGATGGCGGTAGAAGACAAGCTGGCAATGGGTACAGTGATCGTGCGTATTTTTCTTTCCAGCGGGAGCGCTGACCTCATCCAAAAACTCTCCGCAGCCGGATTTGGTGTGACCCGATTCGAGGGATGGGGAGCCAGCGGACCGGTTACCGAGGTGTTTACTACGGTACGGCGAAAAGAAATCAACCAGGTATTTGCCATTGCTCATCAGATTAATCCCAAAGCGTTCATCACCGTAGAGGATACCCGCATGGTCGAAGAGGGGATTTTCCCACGCCAAGCCAATCTGATGAGTACGATCTTGTCCCATGGAAAATCCAAATAATTCCAAGGGTATAATTGCTTCATCATCTTATAAGAGGTCGATATGACGATTCCTGTTGTAGAATGTGTGGCTAATTATTCGGAAGCACGCCGTCCGCAAGTTGTGGAAGCTATTATCGAGGCGATTAAGAGTGTACCGAAAATCGTGGTGCTGGACCGCCATTCGGATAACGATCACAACCGAACGGTGATTACTTTTGCAGGACCGCCGGAAGAGATTGCCGAGGCTGCTTTTCGTTCGATCGCCAAGGCTGCCGAGCTGATCGACCTCGACCAGCATCGCGGCGAACATCCCCGCATCGGCGCCAGTGACGTGATCCCTTTCGTACCCATATCCGGGGTGACCATGCAAGAATGCGTCGCGCTTGCCCGTCGTCTGGGTCAACGGGTAGGCGAAGAATTAGGCATCCCAGTCTATCTCTACGAAGAAGCTGCCACCCGTCCGGAACGTAAGAACCTGGAAAATATCCGCCGCGGTCAATATGAAGCTCTCAAGACAGAGATGGGAATCAAGCCTGAACGCGACCCGGATTTTGGACCAAAACAGGTGGGAAAAGCCGGCGCCACGGTGATTGGGGCGCGCCAATTCCTGATTGCCTACAACGTTTATTTGACTACCGACGATGTGACTGTTGCCAAGAAGATTGCCAAAGCCATTCGCCAATCCTCAGGCGGGTTATGTAATCTAAAGGCGCTGGGTATGCAAGTGGACGGGCGGGCACAGGTCTCGATGAACATGACCAATTTCCATGAGACACCTGTACCCCGGATCGTGGAATTCATCCGCCGCGAAGCTGCCCGTTATGGTGTAAATATTCACCATAGTGAATTGGTCGGTTTGATTCCTGAGGAAGCCCTGGTGGATACCGCGGTGTGGTATTTGCAGCTCGACCAATTCGAGAAAGACCAGGTGGTGGAGATGCGTTTGCGAGCTGCCCTGCAAGAACAAGAAAAAGCTGCTGCCCGATATGGTTTTCTTGATGAGCTGGCAGCCGCATCGGTAGCTCCGGGGGGCGGCTCAGCCTCGGCATTCAGCGGCGCAGTTGCCGCGGCGCTTACGGCTATGGTGGCGCGGCTTACCCTTGGCAAAAAGAAATACACCGAAGTGGAAGAGCAGATGAAAGATATCCTGGCTAAGGCTGAAAAATTACGCAGCGATTTAACTGTCGCCGTAGACCAGGATGCCGCAGCATTCGAGAAGGTGATGGAAGCTTTCAAACTTCCTAAGGACACACCTGAAGCTGAAGAAATCCGCCGCCAGGCTATCGAAACCGCTACCATCCAGGCAGCTCAGGTTCCTCTTATGGTGGCGCGGCAATCGGTGGCGGTTATGGAGCTGGCACTTCAGGCGCTTTCCGATGGCAACCTGAATGCCATCAGCGATGCCGGAGTGGCGGTTGCCCAAGCAGGCGCTGCTCTTACAGGGGCAGGGTATAACGTACGCATTAACATTCCGGGAATCCAAAATGGGGATGTGGTGCAGAATTTGAAGAGCGAAATCGAAAAGTTGGAAAAACAAGCCCAAGTTATCCAGGCGCAGGCACGAACCATCCTCAAAGAGCGAGGCGGTCTGCCTTTGAATTGAATACAATTTCCATGAGGAAACCGAAAAAAGCGGAATCATGGCTTAGGGGCTGTCCAAAAAGTCATATATGTCATGTCGAGCGAAGCGAGACATCTTAGCATAAATATGAAAAGACCTCTCGCTTCGTTCGAGGTGACAGCCTTCTTTTAGGACAACCCCAATATTGATCATCCCTTTTTCTCATCATCTTACACTTTGTTCAAGCCGCAGCCTGAGGGAGAGGAGAAATCGATATCGAGTTATGCGATAAAAACACGGTCATTTCATCAATATGAAACTTTCTAAACTTTGGCTGAATATATTTATTTTGAGTTTATGGATTTACTCGACCGGTTGTGTAGGAATTGAGATGACCCCGATAGGCACTCTGTCATTGGAATATAATCCGACCGAGCGCCTGGCTACAGGTACACCCCTGGCGCCTGAAGCGACAGTGGTTCAGTCAAAAACAACCCAGGTGCCCAGCATTACTTCAATGATACAACCGCCCACGCCTTGCCCACACCCGGTGTGTACGTTCAACAGCCAGTTTCCCCTGGCTATCCCGATAGCCCCGCCGGGCAGAGATACCGTGGAACCCAGTTACCGCTTTGGCAGCACGCAAAACGGGAAGCGCGAACCGCATCATGGTGTGGAATTCATCAACAAAGCCGGCACACCTGTGCTGGCAGCCGCCGATGGTAAAGTAGTAGTCGCCGGGAATGACCTGG
>JBDKUB010000366.1:0-5518 GCA_039679915.1 Anaerolineaceae bacterium | reverse complement strand
CCATATCCGCCGCAATCTCCACCGTGCGGTCGCTCAAGGTATCGGCGCCCCATACCATCACCTTATCACCTTCTTGGAAAATCTTGCTCACCTTGCCGCGCAAATACAGCACATGATAATCGGTCATGGCTGATTGGACGTACTCGTCATAATTCTTACCTGCCGAGCGGATATCGATATAAAAGACGTATGCCTGTCCATAAGGAATGCGTTCTTTGAACCGCATGGCTTGCTTGGCAACATACATGCAGCAAACTTTAGAGCAATAAGGCACGCCTCGTTCTTTATCGCGTGAACCGGCACATTGCACGAATACAATTTCTTGCGGTATCTTGCCATCCGACGGACGACGAATTTCATGGCCAGGCTTGAGCATTTCCTCGAAAGTCAAACCGTCTAGCACATCAGGAATAATCCCGCCGCCATATTCGGGCAGCTTTGCCATATCATAGCGATCCCAGCCGGTGGTAACGATAATCGCCCCGACCTCGAAAGTAAAATGCGATTGGTCATCAGAAATAGGAGTCTCAGGAGTAGATGCTTCATCCTCAAGACTTATCTGTTCATCCCTTATTTCTGAGACTTGATCTCGCGTAACAACTTTCGCTGAAAAATTACCTACATACCCTGTCACCTCGCTCAATTCAGCATTCATGAGCACTTGAATATTGGGGTGATGGGTAACCCGCTCGATCCTTTTCTCGAGCAAATCCGCGGCAGCGTCGAAATTTAGATAGGTACCGGAAAGGCGAGCCATTTTACCGCCCAGATGATCCGATTTTTCTACCAGTATCACCGGATAACCGGCATCGGCGATATCCAACGAAGCTTGCATGCCGGCAATACCGCCGCCGATGACCAGCGTGCGCCGGGTAAGCGGCAGTACCAGCGATTCGAGTTCTTCATTACCGCTCACTTTTTCGGCTATCGAGCGGGCAATCGCTACTGCCTTGCTGGTGGCAGCTTCTTTATCATTTTGGTGCACCCATGAACATTGCTCGCGTATATTAGCACTTTCGCAGCGGTAGGGGTTCATCCCTGCGGTTGCGACCGTTTTCCTGAATGTCGTTTCATGCATAGCGGGCGAGCAGGCTGCCACAACGACACCGTCCAGTCCGTATTTTTCGATGCTCTCGCGAATCAGTTGTTGACCCGGATCGGAGCACATATATTTGTAATCGATGGCAAATGCCACATCGCCATGCTGCCGGATTTGTTCCACCACCGCCTGAACATCCACTATACTGGCGATATTATGCCCACAATGACAGACAAAAACGCCAATCTTGCTCATGCGGTCACCTTTTCACGTTGAAATAAGGATAAAACTTTGGCGGCAGCCCCACTGGCTTGCGCGACCGTCTCGGGAATGTCTTTGGGACCCAACCCTGTTCCAGCCAGGAAAATGCCCGCTATATTGCTGGCAACCGGTTCCAATTCTTCATCGCTGGCAGTGAAAAATCCGTTTTCATCCATTTCTAAATCCAGCATCTCTGCAATTTGACTGCTGCTGCTGCGAGGGACGACCGCTGTTGCCAGCACCACCATGTCGGCGGCAATTTCTACAGTGCGGTTGCTGAGTGTATCGGCGCCTTTGACGATGATCTTGTCGCCTTCGCGGAAGAGTTTGCTCACTTTGCCGCGCAGATAGACTACGCCTTCCTCTTCCTGAGCCCGGTTCAGGAACTCCTCGTAACCTTTCCCGCCCGCCCTCACATCGATGTAGAACACATAGGCTTGGCCTTCCGGGACACGGTGCTTGTACAAAATGGCTTGCTTTGCGGTATACATACAGCAAATCTTGGAGCAATAGGGCATTCCCCGTTCTGGATCACGTGAACCGCTGCATTGGATGAATACCACTTCCAAGGGCTGTTTTCCATCAGAAGGGCGTATTACTTTCCCAGCCGTTGGACCCGAGGCGGCTAATAAGCGCTCGAACGCCAATCCATCGACCACATCGGGAATATTGCCGCCGCCGTACTCGGGCAGCCGGGATTGGGGGAACAAATCGTATCCGGTAGACACGATGATCGCACCCACTTTCTCTTCGATAAGTGTATCTTTTTGCTCGAAGTCGATAGCTTCGGTGGGACAGAATTTAAGGCATGCTCCGCATTTAGGCTTGGCAGGGTTGCCATTTTTGTCTACTGACGGAATACGCCCGGCTTGCATATCCCACAGGCTTTGCAGGTAGCGGCAGTTCTCAGCGTCGATTACCGGCTTATTAGGCACAGCCTGTGGTGAAAGGGTGTAAACGACCTTACGTGGGCCTATGCCCCGCTCGAATATCGATTCGACTTTGAAGGGGCATTTTTCCTGGCAAGTTCCACACCCGTTGCATTTATCCCAATCGATATAGGCAGCATGGCGGCGAATGGTCACGGTAAAATCGCCGTCACTGCCATCCCTTTTGATCGATTCGATATCGCTGTAAGTATACAAGCGAATATTTTCATGATGACCCACTTCTACCGTCCGGGGGGTCATAATGCATTGCGAGCAGTCCAGAGTGGGAAAAGTTTCTGAAAGCTGAGCCATATGCCCGCCAATGGAAGGCTCTTTTTCCACTAAAACTACCTCATAACCGCTGTTGGCAATATCCAAAGCGGCTTGTATGCCTGCAATGCCTGCGCCGATTATTAATGCTCGTTCTCTCATAATCAATTATCCGTTATCAGTCATAAGGAATTAGTGATCGGTTTTTAACGGGTCACCGACAACTGATAACCGAAAACTCTCGAATAACGGTCTCGGATCGATATAATGTTTATCCATGCCCCAGGTAGCCTGTTCAAGTCCTAAAGCCACTGCCATAAGCTGGGTAAAGTACAATACCGGTATTTCGTTGCCCATTAACATCTGATGTTCGGGGCGCTGGGGATAATCCAAATTGAACTGGCAAAGCGGGCAAGCTGTCACCAGGGCTTGAGCGCCATGCCGCCGGGCAGATTCTAGGATTTCATTAGCCAGTTTGTGGGGTAATTCGGGTTTGCTGACGGTTAGATATGAGCCACAACATTCGCTTTGATACGGAAAATCTACCACTTCGCATCCCAATGCCGCCAGGCAATCATGCAATATAGTGGGATTATCCGGATCATCCATTTTGATTTCACTCGGTGGGCGCAGCAAGAGACAACCATAATAAGGCGCAACTTTTAATCCTTTGAGAGGATTGGTTACCTTTTCTGCCAAGCCTTTCCAGGTCACTTCGTCACGCAATATTTCAAGGAAGTGGGTAACCGTCGCCTTGCCATCGTAGGGTTCTTCGGTGAACCAGTTGATGCGTTCCAGCATTTCCGGGTGAGCTTCGAGGAAATTTTGGCTGCGTCGAAGCACATGAAAACAGATGGCACATAAAGTGGTTACCTTCCCGCCGGATTTTTGTACTTGGGTCAGAATCCGCGTTGGGGCAATGAGCGCCATGCTGTTTTCGGTCGCCAGCGGAAAAGTGGCACCGCAGCACTGCCATTCGGGTAATTCTTCGAGGGGCATGCCCAATGCCTGGGCAACAGCCCTGCCTGAAATATCATATCCAGTCGCTTTAGTCGATAAGGTGCATCCGGGAAAATAGGCAATAGACATTAGTTGAGCCTCACTATCTGCTATATTTACGAAAACCACCAATGATGGCAAGTTGGGGAACTTCGGCTACCATAGTCTCGGGGATTGAGGTGGGTTCGATGACATTGCCTGAATTTTCCATATAAATCAGGCGCAATGCTTCCATAACGCGCGGCAAATCGATGCCCTTTGGGCAGCGGGATACACAGGTCAGGCAAGCCGCACAGGTCCATATGGTCTGCGATTCAAGCACATCCTGAATGCCAAGCTGCGCAAGTCGAATCACCTGGTTAGGCAAGATATCCACACCGAATGCTACCGGGCATCCGGCGCTGCATTTACCACACTGATTACATGCCAACAGGCTTTGACCGCTGATGGTTTCAACTTGTGTCACAAAATCGCCTCGCACTGAGGCTGAAGAAATACGAGTTCTCATGGGATTTCACCCTGTTATTATTCTTGAACACATTTTTATGATAATTTGTTATTGATTATCCTTGAAACCTTAAGGATTTCCCAATGTATAAAATCGTGTAATTCAAGGGACAATTGTCATCCAATTCATTAGAAAAGTAATAATAATAGGCGTTTTCAATACAAATTGTAAGTTGATGATTAACACTAACTTTGCACTATATAAAATTGGATCTCAAGCCATTCGAGCAGGCGAATTCTGTGCTTATATTGGAGAACTTGTCTGGCATGTCCTTAAACTAGACCCTAAAGGTTTTCTCACCCTTCCAAGGTGCTTTTTTACACGGTATCTTTGCTAAAATTAAAGATGATTCGCAATGGAAACCTTTAGGGTCTTCTTTATCATGTGAAAGTGCAAAAATAGGATGATTAAGAAATATGATAGATTTTTATAAACTGCATAAAATGGGGTATAAAATGAAAGCAATAACTGAGAATCAAGCATTGAGCTAAATCGGAGATTGAAGATGAAAATATACATCACTGGAATAAGCGGTTTCTTAAGCATAAATTTAGTGCGTTATTTGTTGGCGCATGGTTATCATGATATATCGGGCATCGACCTAGTCGATTTCAATTATCCTGAGAGAGATAAAATCGATTTTTTACAGGGTGATATTCGCCACCCTGACGAGGTCAAGAAGAGTATGGCAGGCGCAGAGATTGTCATTCATACCGCCGCAGCGTTGCCGCTCTACACTCCTGAGGATATTTTCACCACCGATGTCGAGGGCACATCCATTCTATTAAAACAAGCTCAGGAATATGGGGTCAAACGCTTTATCCATATTTCCACCACCGCTGTATATGGCGTTCCCGATCACCATCCACTCTATGAAACCGACCCGGTAAGCGGGGTGGGACCATACGGCAGCGCCAAGGTGCAGGCTGAGGAATTATGCGTGAATGCAAGAAAGCAGGGGATGTGCGTGCCTATCCTGCGCCCCAAATCGTTTGTGGGACCGGAGAGATTGGGCGTATTCGCCATTTTTTACGAATGGGCTAGCCAGGGCAAGAATTTCCCGATGATCGGTAACGGCAAGAACCGCTACCAATTTTTGGATGTGGAAGATTTGTGCCAAGCCATTCATGCCTGCATGACCCTGGATGAATCCTTGGTCAACGACACGTTCAACATCGGCGCAGCAGAATTCACTACGATGAAAGAAGATTACCAGGCTGTATTAGATGAGGCGGGTTTCGGAAAGCGCATTATCACTTTCCCGGCAAAGCCGGTAGTTTTTATTTTGAAAATCCTCGAAGCCCTTAATTTATCACCGCTTTATCCCTGGATTTATGAAACTGCATCCAAGGATTCATTCGTTTCCATCGAAAAAGCGCAAAAATTATTAGGGTTCAAGCCGCAATATTCCAACAAAGAAGCCATGCTGCGCAATTTTCGCTGGTATTTAGCCAATAAGGATAAGTTCGAAAATGTGGAAGGGGTTTCCCACCGTTTGCCGTGGAAACAAAA
>JBDKUB010000022.1:0-4002 GCA_039679915.1 Anaerolineaceae bacterium | reverse complement strand
TTATGGAGAAATCTTCCGGAAAAGAGCAGGCGCTCAAGTTTGTCCCCGCTTATGCCGTCCAAGCTGTAGATACGACCGCGGCAGGTGATTGCTTTGTCGGCGCTATTGCTGTGGGGCTTGCAGAGGGGAAATCCCTGGTCGAGGCAGCTCATTTCGCCAGTGCCGCGGCAGCAATATCTGTTACCCGCTATGGCGCGCAACCCTCCATGCCCACCCGTGAAGAAACGGATCGATTTATCCTGGAAAGGAAGAAAATCGTATGAAAAAAATCGGTATCATCAACGCCTCAATTTCCAGCGTGATTGCGCACTTGGAGCATACGGATATGATCACGGTGGCGGATGCCGGTCTGCCGGTGCCCGCAGCCTGTCAACGTATCGACCTGGCCTTGAAACCTGGGGTCCCCGGCTTCCTCGAAACGCTCGAGGTGGTATTGACCGAAATGTACGTCGAAAAAGCTTATGTCTCTGAAGACATATTGGTGAAAAGCCCGCATATTTATGATGGCATCCGTCAGTTGTTGGGTAACGTGCCGATTGAAACGATGCCACACATCGAGTTCAAAAAGCTGACTGCCTCCACCAAGGCGGTTATCCGTACGGCTGAATTTACCCCTTTCTCCAACATTATTCTGGTGGCGGGCGCCTGGGGCTTCGAGCTATAAAATTGTGGAGGTAAACCGATGACTAACCGGGCACTTTTCATTGGCGGTCCTGGAACCCTTTCCACAAGCGCTATTCAAGCATTGCAGAAGCGTGGTTATACGATAGCTGTTTTCTCGCATCCCCGGCTTTTCAATGAGCTCGATGTTGAGGTCAAAGGCATAGCAGGTGATCGAGACGACCCCCTGGCTTTAAAACAAGCTATCAAAAATTTCAAACCTGATGTCATTTTGGATTTTGTTCTTTTTACTCCCGAACAAGCTCATAGCACGTATTCATTGGTAAAAGGCCGCGTACGCCAGTATATTTTCATTAGCACAGTCGATGTTTACGGTTATCCACTGTCGCACTTGCCATTCCGGGAGGATGACCCTTGGAATCCTCAGACGCAGTCTGCTTACGCGGCTGACAAGAGGCTTAGTGAGCAGTACTTTCGAGAACGCAGCAATTCCAACCACTTTCCGCTGACCATTGCCCGCCCGGCTTATTCCTTTGGGAAGCGCTTCATTTTGTCGTTTATGTCGCGTGATAAAGGGACTGCCATGCTACGCCGTCTGCGCGAATCTCTGCCGGTGATGGTGCCTGGCGATGGCACTACACTAATGCATGTCAGCTCAGCAAAAAACAGCGGTGAGATGATTGCTGCTTTGGTCGATGCTCCGGCTGCCATCGGTAAAGACTACACCGTTGGCCACCCCTATTCGATCACCCATGATGAATACGTGAATCTATTCGGGCGGGCATTGAATGTCGAACCAAAAATCGTGCATGTACCCACGGATTTTATTACCGGCATAGACCGGCCAGAAATTAAAGATTGCCTGTTGCATGCCCTGACACGCTACAATATATCATTCTCGATTGATCGATTCTTGCGCGATTTTCCCGAATTCCAGTGGTCCGTGACCCTGGATGAGTGGGCGCGTCAGGTCGTGCAATGGAATATTCAGCAAAAAACGCTGGATAGCGCCGATAAGAAAATCATTGACGATGAAATTATCGAAGCCTGGGAAGGAAGCGCCAAGCACCTGACCCGGCTGCTTTCCACCCGGCAGTCTTACGTAAAAGAGGAGATTATCTGATGACAACATTAGCGGTTATTTTTAGCAGCCGAGATTTCTTTCCTGCCCATTTGGTCACCCAAGCCCGCAAGGATGTGATCGATGTGCTGGCTGAACTCGGCATAAAAGGGATTATGCTGGACGAATCGGTTGCCGTTCACGGCGCTGTGCAGACTTATCAGCATTCACATATGTGCGCCGATTTATTCAAGGCGCATCGCGATGAAATCGACGGCATCCTGGTGGTGCTGCCCAACTTCGGCGATGAAAAAGCCACGGTCGATGCGATCAAATTCTCCGGCTTAGAGGTCCCGATTTTGGTGCAGGCATATCCAGACGATCTGAATGAGTTCAACGTCGAGAATCGGCGAGATGCTTTCTGCGGTAAGATTTCAGTCTGCAACAACCTGAGGCAATACGGATATGCTTTCAGTCTGACCGATTTACTCCCAGTTTCTCCGCGCTCCGAGGAATTCAAGCATGATCTGCAGAAATTTGTGGGCGTATGCCGGGTCGTGCGCGGGTTGACCTCAGCCCGTTTAGGTGCAGTGGGTGCCCGCCCGGCTGCTTTCAACACGGTGCGCTATAGCGAGAAATTGCTGCAAGAAGCCGGCATTACCGTGGTAACCGTCGACCTATCGGAAATCCTGGGCGAAGCAAGCCGGCTGAAAGACGAGGATGCCACAGTAGAGGCTCGTCTGGACCTGATTATGGATTATCTACCTACCCAGGGTGTGCCCTCAGCTTCTATTATGCGCATGGCGAAGTTCAGCGCAGCCCTAGAGGCATGGATGAAGGAATTCGACATCCAAGCCACTGCGTTGCAGTGCTGGAATTCGGTGCAGAAAAATTACGGCATCAATGTCTGCACGTTGATGTCGATGATGAGCGAGAAGCTCATGCCCTCAGCTTGTGAAGTCGATATTACCGGGGTGGCTTCGATGTATGCGCTGCAACTTGCCAACGGTTTCCCCAGCGCTCTGGTGGATTGGAACAACAATTACAGTGGAGATCCAAACAAATGCGTACTCTTTCACTGCGGCAATTGGGCTAAGAGCTTTTATCAAGATGCCAAGATGGAATATGCCAATATCCTGGCGACCACGCTAGGTAAAGAGAACACATATGGTGCAATCAGCGGGCGCAAACCGGCCGGCCCGATGAGCTTTGCCCGCATTTCCACCGATGATCAATCCGGCATAATCCGCGCTTATGTGGGTGAAGGCCAGTTCACGGATGACCCTCTGGATACTTTTGGTAGCCGGGCAGTGGTTTATGTTCCGCAATTACAAGACTTGTTGAAGTACATCGTGAAAAATGGGTTCGAACATCACGTTGCCATAAGTGCGCAGCCTGCCGCCGACATCCTCGAAGAGGCTTTGGAAACCTACCTGGGTTGGTATGTGTACCGTCACGCCGGGTGATGTGCAACGCAGTACAGCTCCACCAACACGCCGGTAGCGGATTGTGGATGGATAAACGCATAACGCTGGCCGTTCGCACCGACGAGTGGTTCTTCATGGATCAAACGCACCCCTTTCTCCTTAAGCACTGCCATCACCTCATCGATATTGTCCACTTCAAGGCAAATATGATGCATCCCAGAACCGCGTTTGGATAAAAATTTCGCCATACCAGAATCGGCCGTGGTGGGCTGTACCAGCTCGATGACACTGTTGCCCAGTGGCAAGAACGCAATCCGGGCTGCTTCAGCGGGCACATCCCTCACCTCCGTCAGTTCCAATCCCAATGCATCCTGCCAGAAATTTAGAGCGGTCTGGATATCCTCCACAACAACAGCCAGATGAGCCATCCGAATATTATTCATAGGAACCATACCTTACTAAAACAAAAAATCAAACTTGGATATATTTAGTAAAAAAAGTATATCAATATTTATCAACATTTGTATACTTGTATACACAAAAATATTTTAGGACATGAATAATATTGACTATAGTCCCGAAGGTTATTTGTGATTTCTTACTTATCATCGTCAAAAAAGAGTTGCAATAGAACCGGTTTAATAATCGATAATCCAATAAATATTGAGTATAATACTCATGATTTTTCAATTTGTTTAGTGGTAGGATAATTTATTAGTTATCGAGTCGTTTATTGAACAGAAGAATTTTTCTTCACACACTTCCCTGTCCCATTAATCTCATTCTTCAATCTTTCAATTCAAGATAAAAAATTTCTTGAAAGGATCATAAAATGCGTTTACATCATAAGCAGAATACATATTTTGTTATAGCTTTATCTGGTTTGATACTGCT
>JBDKUB010000469.1:0-2383 GCA_039679915.1 Anaerolineaceae bacterium | reverse complement strand
TGCGAGGGGCGTTTTTTGCCCCGAAGCAAACTTTAAATCATAGAAAATGATATGCTTTAGAAAGATTGCTTCATTCGCTTCGCTCTTTCGCAATGACAACTCGCAAACTGTCAGGTAGATAGATTTTAATTATTCATTTGGTATTGGATTGCCGGTTAAGGTAAAATTACAATAATTGTTATCTGCTTATTCGTGATACAAGAATTATCCAGTGTAAAGTTATTTCTATTACGAGATTTTGAATAGATTTTTTCTTTCTTGTTTTAGTGAAATATTGGGTTGGCACTATTCGATAAGAGGAAAAAATGAACACATGGGTGATCGAAGCAGAAAACCTTACTAAAATCTATAAAATGGGGTCTGTCGAAGTTCACGCCTTATGCGGATTGTCGATAAAAATTGCACGGGGAAACATCGTTGCCATCATGGGTCCTTCCGGCTCGGGAAAATCCACATTGATGAACATCCTGGGATGTCTAGACCGCCCAACCTCCGGAGAATATACATTAGATGGAGAGAATGTTTCTCAGTTAAAAGACAATCAACTGGCATCGATCCGCAATCGAAAAGTTGGCTTCGTCTTTCAAAGTTTCAATTTATTGCCTCGCGCCACCGCACTTTACAACGTTGAGCTTCCGCTTCGTTATTCGAATACCAAAAAAGATATTCGAGCAACCGCCCGACAGGCGCTGGAA
Source organism: Anaerolineaceae bacterium (assembly GCA_039679915.1). Taxonomy (GTDB): domain Bacteria; phylum Chloroflexota; class Anaerolineae; order Anaerolineales; family UBA4823; genus JAAZNS01. Next base: position 1,688 of record JBDKUB010000469.1, on the reverse strand, counting down.
GCCGTGGGTTTGGGGGATCGTATGCACCATCGTCCAAATGAACTTTCCGGTGGACAGCAGCAGCGTGTGGCTATTGCGCGTGCCCTGGTCAATGAACCGGCTATCATCCTCGCCGATGAGCCAACCGGCAACCTCGATAGTAAATCGGGTGAAGAAATCATGAAATTACTGCTGGGATTAAACGAAAAACTAGGCACAACCCTCATCATCGTCACTCACGCTTCCGAGGTTGCAAAGCATTCTCAGCACATCGTCCGCATACTCGATGGAGTGGTCGCAAAATAGGAAAAAGCTTTACCCTCTTTTCAGTATCATAAATTCGAGATTGCATTTTTCATTCGTTCGAGCGCTTCCATCAGCATCGAGCGTGGACAACCAAAGTTCAATCGGACAAAACCTTCACCCTCTTTGCCATAAATCTTGCCGTCATTTAATGCTACCCGCCCATGTTTCAGAAAATAATCCCCGGCGTCGCCGGGAAGTGATAAGCGCCGGCAGTCCAACCATGCCAAATAGGTGCCTTCCGGCTTAACCATCGATATGCCGGGCATATTCGATTGGATATAGCCATAGATTGCATCACAGTTTTGCAGCAGATATTCCAGCAATTCTTTCAACCAATCGGCTCCTTCTCGATAAGCAGCCAAGCCAGCCACCAATCCCATGAGGTTCACCGAGCTGATCAATCCATGGGCAGCTTGTTTATATTTTTGGCGCAGGTCTGCATTTTGGATGATTGCATACGAGCACTTCAATCCCGCCAGGTTAAAGGTTTTACTGGGCGACATGAGTGTGATCGTGTTTTGGGCAATTTCTTTATCTAACGAAGCTATGGGAATATGCTTATAACCTGGGAAAATCAAATCGCAGTGGATTTCATCGGAGCAAATGGTTATACCTTTTCGCAGGCAGATCTCCGCCATTTTTAGCAGCTCATCCTGGTGGAACACCCTGCCCACCGGATTATGCGGGTTGGATAAAATAAATAGGCGTGTATTCGTAGCGCATGATTTTTCGAATACTTCCCAATCGATGTCATAATAGCCATCAATACCGGCGTGTAATGGCGCTTCTTGAGGTATTTTGTTGGTCGTTTTGGCAGCATACAATATAGGGGTATAAACCGGTGTTTGTACCAACACGCCTTGATGGTCTTCACACACAGCCAAACATGCCAGATGAAATCCCGGAATGACCCCCGGCAGCAGAATGACTTCCTCGGCAGCAACCTGCCAATGGTATAAACGTTCCATGCGTTCGACAATTTCCTCGATCAATGGGGGATTCTTCACCCCATAACCAAAGACACCATGTTCAGCCCGTTCCTGCAAGGCACGGATCACCGCCGGGGGTGATAGGAAATCCATATCAGCTACCCACATCGGGAGAACATCTTCGTCGAAAGCCGCCCACTTTTCGCTATCGCTGTGGCGTCGTTCAGGTAGAAAATCGAAATCATATGGCATATAATGTTCCTCCTGTCTTTTTAATAGGTTATTGTAATCCTGATTGTTAGTTATCGAAATATTCACAAGCCGCAATGATGAAACAATGCGAATCCACCAGAAATTTCCCTGTTGAGCCAAACGAGCATGACATATATTCCCCCACCGCGGATGATATTAACTGTGAACATAATATACTAATGGGTCGAAGCCGCCAAATCGTAGGTGCGAAATAGTTGTGGG
>JBDKUB010000511.1:0-3013 GCA_039679915.1 Anaerolineaceae bacterium | reverse complement strand
TAAGAAAGCATCCTCGCTGCGGGTCTGAATTAGTACCCGACCGGGACCGGTTAGCTGAACAACCAGACCCTCACCACTGAAGAAAGTCGATTTCAGACCGCCAACCTTCTTTACCTCGAAACCCATCCCATCATCGAATGCCACCAGATGACCGGTGTCCAATTTATATTTCTCGCCTGCCTCGAGATGACGTTCGTGGATAGCACCATAACTGGCAAAGATCAGTGTGCCTGTTCCCGAAGCGCGTAACATGATAGGGCCTTCCCTGGCAAAGAAAGTCTTAGCGCCGGTCCACTTGGTATCCAAATTAATACTTTCGGAACAGGCAACAAACGCGCCCGATTGAAGCAGGAGGGTTTCACCATGCATCTCCAGGGCGTACATATCGCCGGGCAGTGCTGGTGCAAGGGTGATTTCACCTCCAATACTCCCGGCGCGGTAAGTGTTCTGAAAAAACGACTCGCCGCCTAAAAACGAGCGCCCTAACGAAGCCATAAAACCGCCCTGAGCTTTCGTCTCGATCTGCATGTCGTCGGACATGCTGACCATTGCACCGGAATCCACCCGGATGCCTTCACTGGGTGCTAAGGTCACAATGCCAAGTGCATAAGCTGGCCGGTATTTTATTTCAGTATTCATATTCTTTCTCCTTTTCGATTATAGATTTATAAACGCACATAAAACACCTTCTTTTTGATGCCATAAATTCTTCTATCTAAAATTTAATCTTTATTTGTCATTGTACAAGTTTTGTCCTGGCTTGCCAGAGGGTAATCGGCATTCCAATAAAAAATAAACCTGCACAAATCCAATAAACACCTCGCAATCCGATGGTTGGTAATAATGCATATGCGACTATCGGACCAATCGCACTTCCCAGATCGCCAGAGGTATATAATATACTGATTGCTTTTCCTCGTTGTGCAGAAGAAACCTCATCACCATCCACAGCCGTGGTCAGTGTTTGTAAACCGCCAGTGGTCATCGATGCCAAAATGATGCCCATAAAAAACAACAACCAACTTTCTTCAACAATAAGGATCATACTGACACCGCATAATAATAACATAACCAGAATCGTCATCCATCGATTTCCTACCCTATCCGAGAGAATTCCAACCAAAGGCGAAGCCGTCATGCTAACGATCATCCGAAATCCGGAAAGCAAACCTGTTAAAGTGGCTACACCCAAGACAACATCTGTATGAATTATATAGTCTTGCACAAGTAAGGCAAATGTGGCTGATAGGACGCCTGCACTAGCGAAACGGTTACCACCGTGTAAAAATGCAGCCAACAGGACCGTTGGATTGGATAAGTAATTGGTATTATTATTTCGATGCTGGCTGGAAAACTCTTCCTTTTGGTCATGACGTGTTTCGGGAAGAAATATAAAACTCACCAACCATCCCATCATACCTAAAGCTGCAGCAATCCACAACATGGGTGTATAACCCAACCAATCTGTTGCCACGCCGCTGATAACCGCACCCAATACGCCGCCCAGATAAAACCAGATTTGATAATACCCGGTCCATCTGCCTCGATTTTCATAATGGGTGATATCCAAAATGATCGTCGAGCCGCCTACCCAAATCCCTGACCAGGCTAATCCCCATAATATACGCCCCAAAAATAAAGACCAAAATCCTTGGGATACAGCATAAAAAACCGTCGAAATCACGCCAATCAAAAGAGAGGCAAGAAATAATCTTCTCCTTGGGGAATGGTCATAAGCTACCCCAGCCACACTGTTCAACAACAAACGGACAAACCGATTGATGCTTAATATGATGCCTACTTGATTTAATTCGATTCCCGCTTCGATCGTATGGGTAGGTAGAACGGTATATAAAGCAGAATCACCAAGCAGGGAAAAAGTTGTCCCTAACCCTGCCGGCAGTAGAACTCGCTTTGGAGAAATGGATTGTTCTTGAGATTTGGATGTCATATCGATGATAATTTGATTAACACTACCTTTGCACTTGTTACTTGAATTCAGTCTATAATAAATCCTTGTCATACTCAAAAAAGATTTCGATATTCCAGCGAATAGCCATCATATCTCCGCAAAGTAATACCAGAAGGCATCATTATCATTGGCGCAACACTAGACCCTAAAGGTTTTCTCACCCCTCCAAGATGTTTGTTTACGCGGTATCTTTGCTAATATTAACGATGGTTCGCAATGGAAATCTTTAGGGTCTCCTTTTAATGTGAAAGTCCAAAGATAGAATGATTAATTCAAACCCTTATGAGGATAAGCGAAGCCTATGAATTATTCTACCTTCATGGAGGCAGGAATGTCTACGGAAATTTGCATAAGTGTAATAAATCCAAGTCGACGAAAAACACCAATCAAATAACAAGATCATTTACCTTTGATAAATTTCAAGCATGATATAAAATAAGTTGAGAATGAGTTTTTTGATTGATGGATTTTATTTCGGAGCAAAGCCATGAAGAAATTGATCAATAAGACCGACGATGTCGTGAAAGAGGAATTGGAAGGGCTTTCCCTGGCGCATCCTGACTTAATGAAAGTACACTTCGACCCAAATTTTATCTACCGCGCCGACGCACCGGTGAAGGGCAAAGTCGCTGTGGTATCTGGCGGCGGTTCCGGTCATGAACCGATGCATGGTGGATTTGTCGGGCATGGTATGCTGGACGCCGCTTGCCCAGGAGCAGTGTTCACCTCCCCTACGCCCGATCAGATGCTGGAAGCCGCCCGTAGCGTGGACGGCGGTAAGGGGGTGCTTTTCATAGTCAAAAATTACACCGGCGACGTAATGAACTTCGAGATGGCTGCCGATTTAGCCAAAATGGAAGGCATCGATGTGGAAAGCGTGATCATCGACGATGATGTCGCCGTCCAAGATAGTCTGTATACTGCTGGCAGGAGAGGCTTGGGCAGCACCGTTCTGGCTGAAAAAATTTGCGGGGCTGCTGCAGAGCAAAGCAAATCACTTTCCCAAGTGGCAGAAGTATGTCGCAAGGTCAAAGCTAATGG
>JBDKUB010000416.1:0-2804 GCA_039679915.1 Anaerolineaceae bacterium | reverse complement strand
ATGGCTACCGCCCCTAAAGGTGCATAGGCAGAAGATAACCCTTTTGCCATAGTCATCAAGTCGGGGACGACATTCCAATTATCAACTGCAAACCATTTGCCGGTCCGCCCAAATCCGCTCATCACCTCATCCGCTATCATCACGATATGATATTTATCGCATAGAGCGCGGATACCTTGCAAATAACCCTCCGGTGGAATAATCACACCGTTGGTACCGGTGACCGTTTCTAGAAGAATTGCAGCGATCGTTTCGGGACCTTCATAAGTGATGATTTCCTCCAGGTGATTGAGATAATCCTGTGAAAATTCGTTCTCCGGAATATCCGGAATGGTGCGGTGGAAGGTGGAGCGATAGCGATAAGGGTCGAGGAAGTGAACCACTCCGGTCATCAAGTTGGGCTCCCAAGCCACACGCCGCGGATCGCCGGTGGCTGCTATTGCCCCAGCCGTAGCGCCATGGTATGAACGATATCGGGCTAGAATTTTGTGACGTCCGGTAAAAGCACGCGCCAGCTTGATGGCATTTTCATTGGCGTCTGCACCTCCCAGGGTAAATAGAAAGCGGTCTAAATCCCCAGGGGTGATGTTGGAAAGCAATTCACCTAAAACCGCCCGCGGCTTGGTAGCAAATGCCGGACCGGCATAGGGTAATTCTTTTGCCTGTTGGATGATGGCATTAATCACCCTTTCGTCGCCATGTCCAATATTCACACACATCGTCATGGCATTGAAATCTAGGTAACGTTTGCCATTCACATCCCAAAAATAAACGCCCTTAGCGCGTTTGATCGGGATAGGAGATACCTTTCCTTGAGCGCTCCAGGTCCAAAAGCTGTGCGCAAGTGAAAGGGGTAGAATTTCAGAATCTGGAAGATCAATCATAGTTGCCTCATTTATTTTTTCATCTATTGGATATCAGTTGATGAGTATCGGTCTTCAGGCCTCTTTTTGCTCTTTTCTCGGTATTTCTGGCAAGTAGAAGTCTACCATAAAACATTGGTTTTATATCTTCAGCCGGTCCCCTGCGATAGCATGATGACTCTTTAGGTAACAAGGTCGCATCTCGATATTGGATTCTTCGCTTATAATAATGAACATTGTCAAAACCGCTTGATAATGAAACAATTTCTCATCAACAGATAAATTTATTTAGAATACAGCCATAACGAGAAAAGCCCTTCCATGTATCCATTATTATTAAATTTTCATAATATCAACCGCTGGATAGTACTGATATTAGGGCTTACGGCTGCTTACCGCTCGTATACGGGATTGTCCGGGCAAAAAGAATGGAATGCCCTAGATCGACGTTGGAATTTATTTTTTACTATCAGTATGGATATCCAATTTGTAACCGGTTTGGTTTTATTTTTTTTCCTTAGCCCTATAACCCGCAGTGCAATGACCCAAATGAGCTTAATATTGCCTGATCGCGAACAACGATTTTTCACACTAATTCATCCCTTATATATGCTGTTGGCCATGTTGTTTACTCACCTGGGAAGCTTGCTCCCACGTAAAGCGAAGACGTCGCTTGTGAAATACCAGCGCAGTGCAGCTTTTTTCACCCTGGCAATACTCTGCATTCTTTTAGGCATGCCCTGGACGCGAGCTTTCTTTCCGGGTCTTTGATCACCCTTCACACCATACATACAAGGAGTCACTGAAATGCAAACCATCTTAAAAAGCAAAACGAAACAGGTAAAGATCGATACCGAGGGGGTTTTTACAATCATTGGTGAAAAAATCAATCCCACCGGCAGAAAGAAACTGGCGGCTGCCTTGCAAGAAGGCAACCTGGATTATGTGCGAGAATTGGCGAAGAAACAAGTGGATGCCGGCGCAGATATATTGGACGTCAATGTCGGTGTACCGGGCATCGATGATGTGGCGCTGCTTCCCAAAGTCGTAAAAATGCTGGCAGACGAATTCGATGTTCCCCTGTGCATCGATACGCCTAATCCCAAAGCGCTGGCTGCTGCCATGACCGTTGCTCCGGGTAAGGTATTGGTCAACTCAGTTAACGGCGAGGAAGCCTCGCTCCAGGCAATACTCCCGGTAGTGAAAGACTATAATGCCGCAGTGATTGGCTTGGTGATGGATGAAGAAGGTATACCCACTGAGCCACAAAAACGTTTTGCGCTGGCAGGCAAGATCATCGAACGGGCAGCCAAATTTGGCATCCCAATCGAAGATGTGGTCATCGATCCCCTTGTTCTTACGGTCGGCGCCGACAGCAATGCCGGAAAAATTACTTTGAAGACCATTGAAATGGTGCATAAGGAATACGGCGTCAATATCAACCTGGGCGCCAGCAATGTTTCATTTGGTTTACCCGAACGTGATATTATTAACACGGCTTTCCTGGGATTGGCCATCTCTGTCGGGGCAAGCTGCGCCATCACCGATCCGGTTAAATATACCCTGTGCATTCGTGCCATCGATTTGTTATTAGGCAGAGACGCCTATGCCGGGCGATATATTAAATATTTCCGCGCTCATCCACCTGAGGACAAGCCAGTATAATTAAAAAGATGACTACGCCAAATTCTCAAGTAAATACGACATCATCCCCGCCAAAACGAAATGCCCTCTGGTGGATATTGGGTATCATCGTGGTGGTATTATTGATTTGCTGTGTGGTTGGCGCTATCGCCGGAGGTGTTTTTTATTATTATTACGCTTCCAGCCACAAAGGCACAACCGAGATAATCCCACCTAGCGTTATCACGTTGCCGGCGATTATGGTTTCACCGACATCTCCACCCCCCTCAACGGAAATAATCCAGCCAGAAGCAACAC
>JBDKUB010000466.1:0-1561 GCA_039679915.1 Anaerolineaceae bacterium | reverse complement strand
GGTGAAGGTGTAGGGGTAGACAACAGGGATTGAAGGGTCCATCCTTCTGTGCCATCGGGGGCTATCACATGCAGCCACAGCGAGCCATTGAGCAGATAACTATCCGGCAGTATCTGCATAGAGATACCATTCAAATAGCTTTTGATAATCTCGCCGCCCGGTGTCGACCTCAAGAGAATACCCTCTGTTCCAGGGGCATTGACAACAGCGATTACCGGCGTTGGACTGGGTAAGGGCGTGCGGGTTGAGGTTGGTTTAGGTGTCCGCGTGGGTGTGAATGTGGAGGTTGGAGTAGGAGGAATAGGCGTTACAGTCGGCGACAGAGTTGGTGATAAGGTGAGCGTGGCTGAGGGCACTGCGGTTGGCAATCCGATTTTGCCCCCAACGACCGCACCAGCCCCGCTTAGACCAATCATGATGATAATCCCTGCGAGAATGAGGGTACCGCTTACCGTATATCCGAACAAGGTCAAAGGCCGGAAGCCATACAAGGCTAATACAATGACTCCGATGAGTGCACTCCATGCTAGGTGCAAAGCAAAGACAACTAAACCATCCGGCCAAAGGAATGGCTGCTGGCTGGCAATCCCAAAGCCTGCAATCACGAGAGGTAGATAGAGTTCGTAAGCCAATGCAACACTGGGGGCAATTGCATTCCGTTCATTTCCAAGCATGGCTGCCATGGTTAACCCTGCCCCTATGGTAATAACCAGAAAACCTATCCATGAAATTTGTGCATGATAATGAGCCTGGCTAAGTTTCAAGACCACCCCAGCCTGAATCAGTAATTTTGCAACGAAACCGGTAATCCATCCACCCAGGAACACCAGACAGCAGCCGATGATCAATCCAGCCATACTGCGTAAAAAATGGCGAGCTGAGCCAACCACGGTACCCAAAGCTATTCCGGTAACCGGCGCCATAACAGGTGCAAATACAGCCCCCAATACTAATAATGCCGGAGCATCGAGCAGTAAGCCGATACCCATGACTAATCCGCAAGTGGCTGAAAACAGGAAAAAATCGAAGGAAGGAGAAGCGCGGCGGGCAATTTGATCGAGAATCAAACTGCGTTCATCCACGTCCAAAGGTGCTAGAATACGACGAGCCCGCCTTCTTCGAGCCGGAGGAAGTAAATCGGGGTCTTCGGGAAAAGATTCGCTTTGGTGTTTTGGCATATCGTTTTGAAGTAGCGCTCTTTATTTGTATATTATACAAGAAAAAACCCTTTGCCTGTTTGTTATGAAAGAATAATATTGTATTTAGAAATAAATAGGGTTATTTTGCTGGCTGGATCGGATGAGCAATCGATTCAATATTTGTACAACCGGGCAAATATAATTCATAATGACTCATAGTAAAATAGAGGTATATCATTCCACTTTATTTGAGGGTATATGAGGTATCATCTTCAGTTCCGTTTTTTCCTTGGGATTTTATCTGTGTTGGCAGGTGGTTTTATTTTCGTAAGTTGTAATTCTTCTATCAACACTCCCGATGTTACTCCAACAGAAATTATTGCTTCTCCCACCATTACGCCAACTATAACTCCCACCCAAAC
>JBDKUB010000294.1:0-7367 GCA_039679915.1 Anaerolineaceae bacterium | reverse complement strand
ACAATCGGAAGGAAGGGTTATATCCCGGATGGCTTTTCCGGCTGCAATTGAATTGGGATGGACTTTTTCCTCTACAACCGAATACTCTCCTCTTCTTAATTTCAATAAGGTCATCATGTCGCCTAGAGACATTTCCTCAATAATTAGCTTGGCGAGGATATCCGGTTGGCTGAGTGCTACATCCACACCCATGTTTTTATCGAATAACCAGGCATTTTTGGGATTGTTTACACGAGCGATTATTCGAGGCACCTTATATTCGAATCGAGCCAGGGTGGTTACCACTAAATTTGCTTCATCTTCCCCGGTAACGGCAGCCAGAACATCGGCTTTTTCGATGCCAGCAGCTTCCAAGATGCTGGGTGAGCTTCCATCGCCGGCAACAATGACTTCACTGGGTAATTCCTGTTTTAGCCTTTCGAGCACGGTATGACGATTTTCGATTACTTTTACAGAATGACCTTCATTGCGCAAAAGTGTGCATAATTGTGATCCGGTTTTTCCACCACCAACTACGATAACAAACATCACCAACCTCCTTCACCCATACCTAAGAGAGTCTTCGTTCTTTCCATGGCATCTGCTAATACCACCAGATGAACAGTATCTCCTTTTTGAAATTCGGTTCCTAATGCTGGAAGAAAAGCCTTCGATTTTCGCGTAATAGCCGCTACGCTCACCTCCCCGGGTACTAACAGGTCTTTTACCTTGCGATTGATTAAATGAGCTGGCACTTCAATAGAGATAATACTAACATCGCCGCTACCAAAGCTTAACCGGGGGTCGAGTTCTGAATGTAAAATCAATTCGCGAATTCTCTCTGCACCCCAAACGGTGGGGGATATGGTCAGAAGACCCAAACGGCGATATATTTCAGCCCTTTGAGGATCGAAAATTCGGGCGACGACTCGGGGAACTCTAAATATGGTGCGGGCGATGCGTGCAGCTATAATATTCGCATTATCCGAGGCGCTGACAGCGGCAAAAGCATCAGCCATTTGGATACCTGCTTTTATTAAAATATCCTTATCGAACCCCACTCCACTAATTATTTTTCCCTTAAATTCGTTTCCCAATCGATCGAGCGCTTCGTTAGTGCTATCTATTACGGTGATATCATGATTTTCCTTGGACATGATTTTAGCCAATTGAGTTCCAACGCGACCACAACCCATTATGATTATTTTCATATGTGACCTCCATTATGACTAATGACCTCAAAACGCCAATGGGATAACATTTTGCGTAGCCATTCTAATAGATACAGAATTGGTGGATAAAAAATCAAACCAAACCAAAATATACCCGGAATTGGATAATGATCGAACAATCTCGCCAGGGGTGGAAAATAGATAAGTGTAATAATGATCACAATTTCTATGACAATGCCTTGCATTAGACGGGGATTACTGAAAATTCCAAGTTGGCGGAATGAATGTGATTCACTTCGACAAGCCAATGCATTACCAACCTGCGCAAAAACGACACCCGCGTGAAAAACAGTAATTGCCATTAAATAGCGCTCGGAAGCGTCTAGTGATAATCCTTGAATATATTGATTCCAATTCGAAAGAACAGGGTTGGGTAAAATATTCTGGAAAACGTGACTGTCTATTACCATGTAATAGCCAAAGAAGCATAAGATGGCTTCGATTGGACCAAGCCATAAAAAAGCTCGCGAAAGTAATTTACCATCGATCAATCTTGTGCCTCGCCGCCGAGGAGGGCGCTGCATGATATTCGCCTCGGGTCTTTCAGTCCCTAATGCCAGGGCTGGTAAGAGATCTGTACCCAGGTCGATAGCCAGGATTTGTTTTACGGTCAATGCCAGAGGCATATTGAATGCGGCGCTAAAGATGAAAGGAACGATTTCCGGAACGTTACTAGAAAATATATAGGTAATAAATTTTCTCAAGTTATCGAATATAGCTCTTCCCTCTTCGATCGCATTGATGATCGCGCTGAAATTGTCGTTGGTAATGACAAGGTCGGCAGCTTCCTTAGCCACATCAGTGCCAACGATCCCCATAGCTATTCCAACATCCGCTTTACGCAGCATCGGAACATCATTGACGCCATCCCCGGTGACGGCAACTACTTCCCCTTCGGATTGAAAGGTCGACACCAAACGCAATTTATGCTCTGGAGCCATGCGGGCAAAGATGGTTTCGTTTTTGAGCGATTTTTTTAATTGCACGTCATTCATCAAATCTAGTTCGGCGCCGGTGATGATGGCTGGATTAGACGTTGTAAGCATACCCACCCGGCGAGCAAAAGATTCCGCGGTCAAACCATAGTCGCCGGTGATCATCACAATTCGAATGCCAGCCTCCTGACAAATCTTCACCGCCTCAGCCACTTCTTCTCTGGGGGGATCCATCATGGCTGCCAATCCGAGAAATGTCAAATCGTTTTCCACATTTTCGATGCTGTAGCCGCCGGGTTGATGGACGATCCGACGTTTTGCTAGAGCAAGTACGCGTAATGCATTGCTGGCATATTCATCATTGGCTTCGATAATTTCTTGCCTGAGAGCACCATCCAGGGGAATGTCTTCACCGTTAATGGATATATTACTGCACAATTGGAGGACTTCTCGCGGCGCACCCTTCACAAAAGCGATTTCTTGATGGTCGAATTCGTGAATTGTACTCATTCGTTTTCGACGGGCATCGAAGGGCAGTTCATGAATGCGGGGATAGCTTCTATTCAGCGTTTGTTCTGATTTTCCGCCTTTCATCGCTACGGCTTTCAAGGCAGCTTCCGTTTGATCACCAAGACAAGACCAATAAGGATGTTCAGGTGTAGGAGGATTCAAGCGGGCATTGTTGCATAATATGGCAGCTTGTAATAATTGATCCAAATCCTCTTTTGGGAGGTCCTCTCCATTTTGAGAGAAAATCGAACCTTTTGGTTCATAACCGATGCCGGATACGATCAACCTTTTACCGCCTACCCATAGATTTCTCACCGTCATTTGATTTTGGGTTAACGTGCCGCTTTTATCGGTGGCGATAATCGAGACATTACCAAGCGTTTCTATGATAGATAATTTTTTAACAAATACTCCTTTTTGCGCTAAGCGCTGCCCGGCAAATGCCAATGCCAATGTTACCGTAGCAGGTAAACCTTCAGGGATGGCAGCCACAATAATCCCCAAGGCAAGCAGGAATGAATCGAATAGCCCCATTCCAACGTCGAATAGACCGACGACAAAAACAATCGTTCCAATTCCTATAGCAACTACGGCGATGATGCGGGTAACGCGCAGCAATTCGAGTTGCAGAGGGCTGGGTTCTTCTTTCATTACCTGGGTAAGCCTGGCAATTCTGCCGAATTGGGTGAGCATACCGGTGGCAAATATGATGGCTTTTCCCGTCCCGGATACAACCGAGGTGCCGGCGAAGATGAGGTTTGGCCGTTCGATTTCACTGATTCCTTCCCGCAGCGAAGCGTCGGCGGATTTTCTGACCGGCAATGCATCACCGGTTAAATTGGCATTATTTACTCTCAATCCATATTCCTCGACGACACGCGCATCGGCAGGAATATTATCTCCCTCAGATAAAATCAACAAATCTCCCGGCACCAGGTCACTGGCAGAAATTTTTACTTCGACTCCATCTCTTATGACGCGGGCAGTTTCAGGCAAAATATTCTTCAAGCTAGCCATGGCTTGTTCTGTACGATAATCTTGCCAAAAGGAGAAACCGGCATTGACGATTACCAATAACCAAATGACAACTCCCAAGAGAGGTTGAGATACTATGAAAGATAAGAAACCAGATATCCAAAGCAATATTGCCATTGGATGACTGGTATAGCGGATAAACTTTAGAAATTTAGGAGTGGGTTTTTCCTCAGAAAGCAGGTTCTTACCATAAAGTAATAAACGTTCTTCTGCTTGGGCAGTGGTGAGACCGTTGATTGAAGTCTCGAAAACCTGAAAGACCTCGGAAACTCGTAAGCCATAGATTGGGCTTGATTTCATGTTTGTTACTATATTCTAATCTTTAAATCGATGGGCGATCAAAAACCCAGAAATCTGAGGTTTCTATTCATTCATCATCTGGAGGTGCGGATTCATGCGGGCTACCTCCAAGTTTTGGTTCAGGTTTTTCGAGATATTCTGCTAACAGCGTATGTCCATCTTGGATGTTATTCTCCATTGCTTTATCAAAATCCCCGGCTTCGATGGGTTTTTCATACCTGATAGGGCGATATACACCAAATAATTCCCAGAATTTAGAGATAGCTATCAATATCTTGTAGCGGTATTCTTGGGTGGCTAATGATTGCCATTCTACGATGGATCCCATGGGTCCATATACTCGTGATTTGGTTCTAATGATGCGGTAAATTTGGTTGGGGTCTCGATATCCTATAGGTGAGATTAAGATAGCGTGTGCCATTAATATTAAAACGGATAATGTAATTAATACCAACCAACCACCTTCAGACCATTTTCCGACAATTTGACCGATAAAAACAAAAGCGCCTAGTGCAGTAACGAAAGTCGCTCCGGCAATAGCTAAACCTCGCGTCTTTCCTTTGGCGTGTAGCACCAGATGGCGTCGAATTGCCAGCCCCATGGCTGTGATGGGTAAAAATACACCCACCCCGTAATAGGGTACAGCGAGGGAAGTTTTACCGCGTACCAGAAATTGAATGATGATAGCGACGATGACTGCCGCCGTTACAGGTCGGGTGAAGGTGCCTTTTGGATTTCGGTAGACAAGAAATTCGGGGATTTCCCCAATAGCAACATTACGCCAGGTCATGGATTGCAGATCCTGAAAGGCAGTCATAGAGGCAGATGCCAATAGCGCAACCGCCAGTATCTGGTACGCCCAATAAAGGATGATTCCCCCTGGTAATTCGCTAAAGCCGATAAAGGACAAGTTTCCTACCAGGGATTTTCCTAGAGTTCCATCGAAAACGTTGAAGCGGATGGAGAAGAAGGTTAAGAAAAGTGTGGTTAAGCCGCCATAGAACAAGAATGCTGTTTGAACGAATCTACCAACACCGGCTTTTCCGCTGTAAAAATCCCAAAATTTTTTCAATTTGGGTAAGCGTCTTTTTCCCCATTGAACGATGCCTGCATCACCATCAATGACAAATTGAATACCATTCGACATAGCTTCCAAGCCGCTTAGAGCAACCATACCTTTCATGGAAGCAGTCAATAGATGATATAAAGCTTGTCCTATCGAAACCTGTTTTACTGCTTCTGTGGGTGCTGCGGGGGGGACGCCTTTTAGATGGGCAATAATGAGCCCTATAGCCATCACAATGGTTAATAGGATGAAAATACTCAGGAGCGTAAATACGACTTGAGCCGACTCGCCTCTACCTCGGATAGTGATGTACCAGGTAGTGGTAGCCAGAGATGCCCCTATTAGGAAACGCCAGATCCACAATATCCCATATGAATTAGTTATCGATAACAGTTGATCGACACCCGATAAAGTTGAGACTACAATGGTGAGGATGTAATCTTGAATAAGTACAACCGCAACGATGAGACTTATAGATGGACCAAGGTATCTCATAGACGCGGTAAATGATCCACCCCCCTCATTGAATACTCCCAACGAGTACATATATAAGATGCCAAAAGCAATGTTGGCAATGGAAATAAATAGAACCGCTATGTAGCCGTATTTCTGCAAGCCATAGGGGTGGAGGGCGCTCATCATTTCACCGGTAGCGTAGAAATATGAAGTAAAAAAATCTACGCCAAATAAGGCTATAGCTGCCAGCAATCCGACCTGTCCGGCGCCATGTACATGAGCATCTTCTTCCCGTTCACGAGGGGCAACTTTATACGATAAAAATATTATGACTATAAGTAGAGCAATTGAATATATCATTCGTGCCTTTTGGGTAATATGCTACGGTTAATATTACCTTTAATAAAATTCAAGATTTTGTTTCAAAAGATTTTTCTAGCCGATGGAGCAAATCTAGCAGGTGTTTGCGGGTCGAGGGACTGAGTCTCGTGTCTTGTGCTACCATAGCTTGCTCTCGGCGAGCGGCGCGGACAACGAAAGCAGGCACGAACATGATTCGTCCACTGGGGATAATCTCGAAATAATGGGTGTTCAACTGCAATTCCTGATCATCGAAATACGGCAGGCTTAAACTCAAACCGCGATTCAAATCATTGGCAGCCGCCCGTTTTTTAATGGTGCGGATGATCTCATTTGTTTGATAACGGGCAAAAGCCCTGCCTTGATTTACAAGCTGCCCTAACATGCCATATCGTTTTCTTTGGTATTCTTTATCTACCACGATATATGGGGCTATAGATACTGCGGTGTGCAACACATTTAGAAAACGCTGCATCGACGCAATATGTGCCTCTGCTTCAGTGATGGAATTGACCAGCAAATTATCCTGATCGTCAAAAGCGATCCATTGTGGTAAATAAAAACGACGCGCATAGGGGACAAAGGGTACGAGTAATTCCCCGCGGTCTAGTTCTTGTTGAGTTTCTTCAACGATTGCGTCTGAGGTTGCCGTTATGGCTGAATCGGCTTCTAAGTCGTCCGCTTTAGGAATGCTAGGTATTTCTTCACCTTCTGCAGCCAGGTACGTAACAGTCCGCCCGGAAGGTAGCATGTCATAGACCATATATATCACGAGTGCATGTTTTATCAACAAAGCCGCATTCGAAATGCCTTTATCTGTTGATTGTTCGAGTTCGGATAACCTTTGTCGTAAAGCGTTTCGGGCGCCAGCCCGCGTAAGACGGTCGATCAATCCCCCTGCCAATTGCTCGCGGGATTCATTGGGAATTTTATATGTGATTTTCTCGTTCGTTTGTTCGTCTTGCACTATCACTTTATCAGGTAATATGAAACGTATCTGAGGAATGTTTTGCATTACGGCATCTGCCAGTTGGCTCGCTTGTGATTCTAAGAACCGCTTCACCAAGGCCGGCTGCATCTCGAAAAGTGATTGTTGCGCCTCATATTCTTGTTTCAGTAAGCTTACCGCGCTATCATTATTTTGGTTAGTTGATAAAGAAGCGGAGACTAATTTAGAATTGGATTTTTCCATTTTTTTACCTGTATTTGTAAAAAAGTAATTATAAGATTAAAACGTCTCTATTTCAAATGGCTGTTTAAATTTCCCCTCCGTGGGTTAATATCCGTAAAGCAAAAAATCCGATAATAAAAGGCACCCAAAATGTTATGCCGCGATATGCTAAAGTAATAATAGCTGAATCGCTTAATGTGACATTTAATGACCGTAAAGAGATCGTTAAAACACCTTCAACAACTCCTATTCCTGCTGGAGTGGGTGACACAATTAAAAATAGATATCCAATGGTAAATCCGGCAATCAGGGTGCCAAGAGAA
>JBDKUB010000454.1:0-2510 GCA_039679915.1 Anaerolineaceae bacterium | reverse complement strand
TTACGGAAGGGCTACCTTATATTTCCCCCATTTTTCGATATGTTATTATTAACTCGAATATTGGATAAAAAAGTTACGTTGACTATAATATTCTGATATACTGTCACACCATTGGGAACAAGCACATTTGCTATGATGCCATAAGGATCAGCCATAGCGGTTGATTTTTCGTTTTTGAAATCCAATCGCTCTTCAGAAGGTGCATTGAAATCTTTATCACTTCAACAAAAATTATCTCCGGAAAGAATTTCAAGGCTTTTTCTAGGGAAAGCAGCCCAGGAAGGGTATCTTGCTGCTATCGATCAGGGGACGATTAGCTTATCCAATTTTTTGGCAACGATCATTCTAGCCAGAAGCGCCAGCCCCACCGAAGTAGGTGTGTATGGTGTGGGATTTACTGCCCTCCGTTTAGTTCGTTCTGTTCAGGAAGGTATGACCATTCAGCCCATGAATGTGATTGGCGCCGGGATGGATGAAGAAGAATTCCGACGTTATGCGACCGGAACGAGTCTGCTGCAAATCATTATGGCTTTGCTTTCTGCCGCTATCGTAGCTGTAGGGGGGCGGGTGTTGATTGCGACGGGTAATGATGTGGCGGGTCCAACTTTATTCGCCCTTTGGTTTGTATTTTTGTGGTGGCAGTTACAGGAATATATACGCCGGATGATGTATACCCGCGGTAAGGTATTTAATGCGGTAGTCAATACATTTCTTGCCAATGTGGTAAGGTTAGCCCTTATGATTTGGTGGCAGAGATTGGATAAATTGGATGGGATTGCCAGCCTGGATGCCATTGGATGGGGTTCACTGGCTGCAATGCTTCCGGGGATATGGTTCACACGGCGCTATTGGGAGCGTTCATGGCTTTCGTTGCGCCAAACCTGGCAGCGTAATTGGGGTTTCGGCAAATGGGTAATGGGAGGGACGCTTGCCAATTGGGTGGCAGTCGAATTCTATCCGGTGCTTACTGCAGGAATGATCAGCTTTGCAGCAGCCGGCGCTTATCGTGCATTGCAAAACCTGGTCGCTCCCATTCATTTGTTACTGCGTGCCATCGATACTTTCTTGACGCCGCGCGCAGCCCGACAGTTCGACCAGGGCGGAAAACCAGCATTGTCTCGGATAATAAAACTCACTTATCTAATAGCCGGAATTCCAATTTTGACCGTGCTGGCGATTGCTATACTTTTTCCGGTGCCAATATTGCATCTGCTGTATGGAGACACTTACGTAGAGTACGCGGAGGGTGTCACTTTGATGGCGATTTTCTATGCTTTCTGGTTCGCCTACTGGCCGATGCAAACGGCTTTGAAAGCAGCCCGGTTTTCCCGGCCAATATTCATCGCCAACGCAGCCGCAATCATCGGTATGTTCACCGTGGGGGTGTGGGCCATCCGGCGTTGGGGCGTATACGGTACGATTGCCGGGCAAGTGTTGAATTCATTGATTGTTGGTATTATCTTATGGGGTGCCTGGGTAAGGATAAAGCGAAAAGAAGTTTAATGTAACATCCAACGGGGCAGGCGACCATCCCAATCATTTTGCCAGCGGTACCAAAAAGCGATTATGCAAGCTGAAAAAAGTAATCTGAGGTCGAAAATCAAGCTCATGTTGGCAATGTATAGTCGATCGAAGCGGAGTTTTTGGCGGGGAGTCAGATAATAGCTGCCAGCCACCTGGGCTAGACCGGCAATTCCCGGCAAGACCCGGTGGCGTTCGACATAGCCGGGTATTTCTTGCAGATAATTAGATACCAGCACCGTGCGCTGCGGGCGAGGTCCCACAAAGCTCATCTCTCCTTTAAGGATATTAACCAATTGAGGTAATTCATCCAGATGACTTTTGCGTAGCCATCTGCCGATTTTTAAGATGCGCGTATCTCGAATGCTGGCAAGGATTGGTCCGGTCGCTTCTTCGGCGCCTTGGACCATCGTGCGCAATTTGAATTGGTGAAATGTTATGCCGCCTTTGCCTACGGAATTTTTCACAAACAAGATTGCGCCCGGGTCTTCGAACCAGATAAGAAACACGATGAGAATATACACCGGTGAGAGCACAAGCAAAATGAAACATGCCAAGCCCAGGTCGAAAAGTCGCTTCGATAGTGCTGTTGGATTTCCTTTACCAATTTTATCCTGGTGAATTTGTAGAACATTTTGCCAGGTTTCATCCGGGGGTGGGCTGTTATTTTCCCATAAGGGGGTTTTCCGCCTTGTAGCTACCAGGCTTCCTAAAAATGCTCCTAAAATGCCTGTCAGAATCATCCACACGGGGTGGATAGCGAAAAAAAAGTGATACCAGGGTACTAAGGTGAGAGCGCTGCCGAGCAAAAAAGCCAGCCGCAAACGCCATCGATCGAGGATATGAGTAAATCCCAGGCTGCTTTCAATGAGCATTGCCAGAACAGCGTAAAACACTACTTGGATTATTACGGCTAAGAATATCATCATGGCGGGCACAGCAAACCACGAGGATTATACCGTAATCGTTTTTTTTTATGCCCCCGGTCC
>JBDKUB010000028.1:0-3860 GCA_039679915.1 Anaerolineaceae bacterium | reverse complement strand
TCCGCTACCCCGATTCCTTCGAAGTTCACCGTTGGGAAAGCGTAGCCTTAGATTCCAAAGGTAATTTCTTCCGCTCGCCGCAAATCAAACCCATTGTACTTTGGGACCGCATCGGCGGCGGTGATACTTGGAACAGCGGCTTTTATTATGGACTCCTTACTGAAAAAGATACCGCTCGCGGCATTGAAAAAGGTGTGCTCGTCGGAGATGCCATCAGCAGATTGAAACAAACCATTATGTTTGATCTACCTATCATCACCAAACAGGAAGTCCAGGCATTAATGAAAGCCGATGTTCTTGGTGGTGGTAAACGCGAATCGCGTTAACAATATCCAATATTTAATTTTGTAATCGTGGCGAAGGTCGATTAACCTTGCTGCGCGCTCTTTCATCGCCTTTAATTGGTTAATACGGTTTCAGATCTGGTGAAAAATGCGAACATTCAAATATAAAATGTTGATGGATACACACGACTGGGATAGCATTGAGATTGAAAAAAATATCCTGGCTCAAGTGGATTGTGAGGTCTTGCCTCTTGTCTTTTCCAATGACGATGAACTGATTCAAGCTATTCAGGATGCCGATGCCCTTTTACCCCGTTATGTAAATATCAACCGCAAACATATCGAAGCCATGCAGCGCTGCAAGATTATCTCTCGTAGCGGTATCGGTGTGGACATCGTAGATGTCGATGCTGCCACCGAACATGGCATCTGGGTAACCAATGTGCCGTCTTACTGCGAACACGAAGTGGCAGATCATGCCGTTGCACTTATCCTGGCATGTGTTCGAAAAATACCTCTGTATCAGTCAGCCGTTAAAAACGGCATATGGAAATGGCAAACCGGCAAGCAAATCATCCGCATGAATAACGCGGTCTTTGGTTTAATCGGCTTTGGTAAGATTGGCAAATTGATCTGGCAACGCATGAAAGGTTTCGGCTGCCGCGGCTTAATTTACGATCCGTTCATACCTGCTGAAGTGATCAAACAAGAGGGTGCTGAACCCGCCGACCTCGATATGCTCCTAAAGAGTTCCGATATTGTTCATATTCAATGCCCGCTCAATTCCCAGACTTCTCATATGATCAATGCCGAAAAGTTGCGAATAATGAAACCTACCGTCATCCTCACCAATGCCTCTCGAGGGCCCATCATCGAAGAGAGCGCCTTGTGCCGCGCCCTCCGTGAAGGTCGGATTGCAATGGCAGGCCTCGACGATCTAGAAGAAGAACCTGCAAAGATAAGGGATTGGAAGCCTTCCAACCCCCTTTTTCAATTACCCAATGTCATTGTGACCCCTCATACCGCCTGGTATTCGGAACAGTCGGTCGAGGAAGTAAAACAAATCTCAGCTTCCGAAATTGCCCGCGTGCTATCCGGGCAAAAACCACTTTACCCTGTTAATAATCCTAAATTTGCTAAAGGAATAGAATATGCCTAGTCCCTATTATTTTCAACTCCCTACTCAAATAATCTACGGGCGTTATTGCGCCAATCAGATTGGTAAAGTCGCCGGTAATCTGGGCTTAAAGAAAGTCATGATCGTTACCGACCCTGGTGTAGCCAAATCCGGTGTATTGGATCAAATCCTCCCCTACCTAAAAGAGGCAGGAATCAATGCAATCACTTTCGATGAAGTCGAGCCTAATCCTACTGTTCAATCGGTTGACAAAGCTGCTGCCCTCTATGCCAAAGAAGGTTGCGAAGGCGTCATCGCGGTTGGCGGTGGTAGCCCCCTGGATGCCGGTAAAGCAGTCGGCGTTCTTGCCACAAATCCGGGTTCTGCCTCTGATTACCTGGGGAATGATAAAGTAAAAATCCCTTGCGCACCGGTAATTGGCGTTCCAACCACAGCAGGCACTTCAGCCGAGATTACTGATGTAGCCGTATTGAGTGACCGCACCAAAAAAGCCAAGATTGGTGTGCGCAGCGCCTACGTATCACCGCGAATTGCTCTACTCGATCCTGCCCTTACCCTCGGATTACCTCCGGCGCCCACCCGCGACTCAGGCTTGGATACCCTAACCCACGCCGTCGAGTCGTACCTCAATATCAATTCATGGGAAACCAGCGGCGCCCTATCCTTAAAAGCCATCGAATTGGTTGGGCAGCATCTGCGAACGGCCGTCCACAATGGCAAAGATATCGAAGCCCGCGATGGAATGCTCATGGCAAGCTTGCTAGCAGGCATCGCCTTTCACAATACCAAACTTTGCCTGGTTCATGCCATTACCGGTCCCATGGGAGGGTTTTATAACGCACCTCATGGCGCCATCAACGCCATCATTTTGCCTCACGCCATGCGTTTCATGCTGCCTGGAGCCGTGAGTAAATACGTGGATATAGCCGTGGCATTGGGCGAATCGGTCGAAGGCCTTTCCGAACGAGAAGCTGCTGAAAAAGCGGTCAGTGCAATCGAACAACTCTCACGCGATGTCGGTTTACCAAAAGGTCTTTCGGTTTATGGCGTAAAAGCAGATGATCTCCCAGCCCTGGCAGAAACCATCGCTGCCAGCTTCATGGTCAGTCTTTCCCCCAGAGTGGCAAAGAAAGAAGATATTTTAGAAGTATGTAAAGCATCGCTATAAACGGGAGATACCATGAAACCTTATCGTATACTGCTCTATGAAGAGATGCACAAAGTCGGCACGGAGATGTTGGCTGAAAAGGCAGAGTTGATTTATGCACGCAGCCTAGAAGAAGACGCGCTCATCGAACAAGTAGCCGATGTCGACGCTTTGATCATCCGTGCCAATGGTTCTGTCACCGCCCGAATAATGGATGCAGCTCCCCGCTTGAAAGTGATCGGTAGACACGGCATAGGGGTGGATGCAATCGACCTTCAAGCAGCCAAACAACGCAGCATCGTCGTTTGCAACACCCCTTTTGCCAATGTCGAATCGGTCGCCGAGCAGGCCGTAGGTTTCATGATTGCCGTATCGAAGCAAATAGCACGTGCCGACAAAGCCATCCGTCAAAATCGCTGGGGTGTTCGCTACGAATATATTGGGCAGGAACTGTACAGTAAGATCTTAGGGATGGTTGGAATGGGCAGAATTGGCGGAAGGGTAGCGGAAATCTGCCATCTGGCATTCGGTATGCCGGTAATTTATTATGACTTGATCAATTATCCAGAAGTTGAAAACAAATTGAATGCTAAGAAACTCCCCCTGGAAGAGGTTTTAAAGCAAGCAGATTATATTTCTCTTCATGTACCGTTAACCCCTTCCACGAAGGGAATGATTGGCGAACGAGAATTCGCCATGATGAAAAAAGGTGCTTTTTTTATCAATACAGCCCGAGGTCCCATTGTGGACGAAACCGCTTTGGTCGACGCTTTACGAAGCGGGCATCTAGGTGGAGCCGGTTTGGATGTCTTTGCAGTCGAACCGCCTGCCAAAGATAATCCATTATTCCAATTGGAAAACGTTGTCCTTACCCCTCATATGTCCGCTCATACCGAGGAAGCAATGATTCAGATGTCCTTGGTTGCCGAGGATGTTTTAGCTGTATTGGAAGGAAAAACACCGAAGTATCGGGTTGTATAACTCATAGAGCGTAATTATATTTTGGAGGTACGCATGTCCAATGGTTATTGGGGACGCATTTTAAGGGTAGATCTTACCAATCAAAAAATCAGTGTTGATGAACCTGACGAAAAGTTCTATCGAGCTTATCTGGGGGGTCGCGGGATTATTGCCCACTATTTACTGAAAGAGGTACCTCCCGGCTGTGATCCATTAGGTCCGGAAAATATCTTGGTTTTCGCTGCCAGTGTCCTAACCGGTTTGGGCATTCCTGGAGCAGGTAGAAATAGTGTAGGTGCAAAATCACCTTTAACCGGAGGATATGGTGAAG
>JBDKUB010000587.1:0-6983 GCA_039679915.1 Anaerolineaceae bacterium | reverse complement strand
CCATCTTGCAATTGTTCCATACCAACCCGAATACCGCATCCGATGCAGGTAGACAATAATGAAGTTCCTTCGAAATTCTTTTCACTGATATCGATGTTTAAACTGGCTTCAGAGTTGTTTTCATCCGCCCAATTTCCATCATCGTCCGAATCATAGGTATCTAATTTAGTGTCATCATCACAAGGCGCACCGGTAACATCATCCCATAAATCCTGTCCAGATACAGGAGGCGTATCAGAGGGTTTACCGATATATTCATCTTCACAAGCTGTGTCGCTATCTAGCCCATCACCGTCTCGATCATCAGGGAATATAGGGTTGATTACGTGCATTTTGCCATTGATCGGATCGTTTTTCGAATACCAGGCTGTCTTTTTCGCTGATACATCATCATGCACATTTACCCCCGAAATAGCGCTCGTAACAGCGGTCATATCGGAATTGAGAGGTAATAATACTTGTGCATCATAGTTGTATTCGATCACAGCCACCTGATCATATCCATCAAACAAGTTGCTGACCAATTGTTTAGCCGCATCTTTGGCTTGTCTCATTGGATAGCATTGATCTAAGCCGTTACACGTGGAAGGATCGAAGTCGTTCGCATCATATCCTGATGTACCAACTCCATCATCACTAAAATCCACGTCGGATGCCATCGATTCAGATGTGTCGAATACCAACACCAAATCTACGGTAGCAGCTTCACCCACAGCGCTGGTGGTAAAAGGGATAGATTGAACGCCAAACAAACTGAGAAAATAAACCGGAGAATCCTGGGTAGCTTCGACCCACGCAAGTTTGCGTGGGGTTTCACCCGCGGCGATGTCTGGGCAAAGCTCATCAAACTCATCCGGCTTTGGATTATCTGTGCATACATAAACTTTTAATGAAGAAACATCCGTAACATTATGGAGAGCTAATAATTCCCTGGCTGATTCGGTTAATTTGGCTTTGCGTTCTTCTTCAGAGGCACGGGGGTATTTAATGTTATTGGCGGCTGCTACTGCTGCAGCATCGACTGCTCTTTTCAATTGAGTATAGGTTACATATAAACTTCCCACATCGACGACTAAGCCTACGAATGCCAGCAAGGCGACAAAAGCCAATGCTAAAATAATCAAAGATTGTCCGCTTTCATGCTTGCGGGATAGATATTTTCCAGTATTGCGGTTTTTACCCTTCGACGTTTTTCTAATTAAGCGAATATATTCGATATACTTCATGTTTTCACTCAATTGTGGTAGGTGTCGGCACTGCTTCAGGATCAGGCATTATCGAATAAGCGTGCATTCGAAATTTCGAAGGTAAAGCCTGTGAAAAAACAGGTAGATTTAGCACTTGCTGATAACAATAATAAAGCTCGACTACAACAACCCCTTTCCACCTTGACGTATCTGTATTATCTGAAAGGATCGATTCCATTTTTGCGTTTGAAAAATAAGGTTCTGTTAAAACCACATTGCCTTGGCAATCCTTTGACCAATTGTCCCCATTGAGGGTCCACATGTTATCATCAATTCCCGCAGAACCTACCTCCGGCCAACGATCGGAGACTGTGTTGTAATCTTGAATGGTAAATACGGAGATGGTTACGTCAGAGTATTCTGAACCAACAATATCAATAAAGGCATTGAAATTCGGGTCAATGAAGAAACACGCAGTATCATTATAGTAATCAAGTGTCGCATCGCTGCATTTGTCGACCGAAGCTGCTTCACCACTGTAGGAGCGGTAATCGCGGCTCGATGCAAAGCGGGCTGCTTCGCGAGTGAGGTCTAAGGCAGTCAAGTAAGTAAAAATAAAGAAGGCAAGTTCGACCATGCCTGCTAGCAGTAAGAGCAGCACGGGTATGACCAAAGCCAGTTCGACATAGCTTTGTCCGCGCTTTCCATTTTCCTTTTTTAACCCAAACCTTTTACTCATGATTACTCTTTTTTTATTTTTCTTAATCAAATATTTCTTTTATGATTATTAATTATTGCGAGTGGTTTGTCAAGCCTGATTCAATTATTAATAGATATGATAATAGATATCACATCCTTGTAAAATAATACAATCATATTATACAAATCAAATGGTGAATAAATATATGACTTGGGTACTATATCACCTATTAGTTTTGTTAGGCTTCATGAAAAAGGATTATTTCGATAATCTTAAGGCAGCCCCTCTCTTATCCGGGGCTGTCCAAAAAGTCATATATGTCATGTCGAGCGAAGCGAGACATCTTAGCATAAATATGAATAGACCTCTCGCTTCGCTCGAGGTGACAGCCTTCTTTTAAGACAATCCCGGATGTCCGCAGGACAGGGGAAGGCATATAGATTAATAGTCGACATTTTTCCTCATTATAATCTCACCCAAGCAGGAGAAGGGAGTAATGGATGAAGTAATCATTATAGGTTTTACATAATAGAATAAGATTCTACAAGCCAATAGCCTATTGATCATTTAACAAAATAAAGCAGTATCGCAGCGCCTAGAATAATAAAAGGTCCATAAGGAATTGCCATATAAGCCCGGTATTTTTTATTGATTAGCATATAGATTATATAAAAAAGACTAAATCCACCCGCCAAAAATATCGTCAAAGTAATACCGGCAATAATTCCCGGCCAGCCCAAGAGTAATCCTACCACACCGCTTAGGTTTACATCGCCAAAACCAAGCGCCTCATCACCGCTTTGCTCATCAATGGACAGGGTTTCATCTTTTTTGTGTTTCCTGACGAGTTTCAACAAAATGATGCCCGTGTAATATAAAACGAGCATAATCAAAAATCCTATAATTCCTCCCAGCAAAGTCGAGGCAACCCCATGCATCCCAATGCCAATTCCTGACCCCAAAATAACACCGCTAATGCTTACCGGATGGAGGATTAATCGATGCTCCAAATCGATTACGATGACTAATACGAAATATATCCATATTAAGAGACTAAGAATAAAATTAATCCGCGGATTGGGTTCGAACCAGAGGTATATCGTCAACAATGCGAAAAACGCTTCGACGACATAAGTACGCGATCTTCTTTTTTGGCGACAATATGGACATTGACGCGGCCATAAAATATAATTTTTCAAGTCAAAAGCGGAACCGCAATAGGGGCAAAACGGTTTGCTTAGTTTGCGGCTTATCGGCAGTATATCCGCTAAATAATTAACGATTACCCCACAAGAAAATCCTAGCAATAATAAAGGCAGTATCCATACCATTGGCTGATTATTATAGCAGGCTGATGGTATACTTCACTGACGTAATACCTCACAAATTCTATAGGTGTTCGAGATTAAAATATAGGTAGTAGTTTATCAAAACTAATTTTTGCTAGGTTATGGTGCTGTACTATAAGAAGTTTATCACCCCGAGCGAAGCGAAGGGTCTTTTCATAAATTTTATTTAGGTGTCTCGCTTCGCTCGACATGACAATTATGACTTTTTGTACAAATTCGAAGCGGGATGGGAGCTGTAAAAAATATAGCTTATGCTTTCAATTATCTACTGTTTATGGAGTAGTCTTTAATGGAAAAATTTTTAATCGATGGTGGCTACCCGCTCACAGGGGAAATAACCCCCTCTGGTAATAAAAATGCTGCATTGCCTCTTCTTGCAGCATGCACATTGACGGATGAACCGGTGATTTTACATAATGTTCCGGATATTCGGGATGTCAGAACTATGCGGGAGCTGCTCGAAAGTTTAGCAGTAAAAATCGATAAATTGGATTCACATTCGCTTAGAATATTCGCTAAAGATATCAAGCCTTCCAGTCTTGATCCTGAAATATGCCGGCGAATTCGCGCCTCGATATTGCTAGCTGGCCCGGTTATCGCCCGCACAGGTAAAATAGTTTTGCCTCCCCCAGGCGGGGATATTATTGGTAGACGTCGTCTCGATACACATATCTTGGCATTGAATAAACTCGGCGTTCGAACCGAATATGATCGTCAGCAAAAAATATTTACTTTCGTCGGTGATAAATTAACCGGAAACGATATCTTGCTCGATGAAGCCAGTGTAACCGCCACAGAGAATGCCATTATGGCATCTGTCTTAGCCAAAGGGAAAACGTATATCCGCAACGCGGCTTCGGAACCGCATGTTCAGGAACTATGCCATTTTCTCAACACATTGGGCGCCCATATCGATCATATAGGTTCGAACACACTCTGCATCGAGGGTGTCGAGAAGCTGCATGGCGGTGAATTTACCATCGGACCGGATTACCTTGAAGTCGTGAGTTTTATCGGCGCTGCGGTTGTAACCAAAGGATCCATCCGCATCAAGAACGCCGGCTCAGAATACTTAGGGATGATCTCTGTGGTATTCAATAAATTGGGTGTGCATTGGGACGTGGAAGGAAAAGATATCCTGGTGCCTTCTCATCAGCCTTTGGTAATCGAGCCTGACTTAGGAGGCGCTATCCCTGAAATTTGTGTGATGCCCTGGCCGGCATTCCCCACAGATTTGATGAGCATTGCTATTGTCGTAGCCACCCAATCCAAGGGCAGCGCGCTTTTTCACGATTGGATGTATCCTAGTCGGATGTTCTTCTTAGATAAATTGGTAGCAATGGGTGCTCAAATTGTGCTGTGCGACCCTCATCGTTGTATCGTCCAAGGCCCAACTCAACTGTATGGTGAAAATATGGAAAGCCCTGATATTCGGGCAGGAATGACCTTGGTTCTGGCAGCTCTTGCTGCAGAAGGGCAATCTACCATCCGAAATATTGGGCAAATTGACCGTGGATATGAGCGCGTTGATGAAAAGCTAAGAAATTTGGGCGCGCATATTATTCGGGTCGAAGAATAGAAAATTAATTTCCTTTATTACCAGCCGCCTCTAAAAATTGCGCCACCGTATCACGGAGCATCGGTTCTGGTAAGGCGCCCACTTGCTTGTGAATGACTTTACCTTCGGCTATAAACAGCATGGTCGGAATTCCTTGGACCTCGAATTTCGTCGCCCATTCGGGATTTTCATCTGTGTTCACTTTGGCAATTAGTAATTTATCTGAATATTCTTTAGCCAGTTTTTCGAGCGTAGGCGCTACCATTTGACAAGGACCGCACCAAGGCGCCCAAAAATCTACAATTACAGGTATTTTGGATTGAAGCACCGTTTTTTCAAAAGCGGCATCCGTTACATGAATGGGTTCGTCAATCATAGTTTAATAATTCCTTTCGGTTTTCTTTTTTATTCATGGTTTTATATGGTAATATCATCGAAATGATTGTGCTATGGAATCCATAATCGCTTATCAGCAAAAAAATAATTATAAAGTATCCACACCAGTGTACGAAGGTCCATTGGACTTATTATTACAATTAATCGAAAAATCCGAATTGGATATTACGAAAGTAGCCATAGCTCAAGTCACCAATCAATATCTACAATATTTACATCATTTAGATGCATATCAACCCGAAGAAGTTTCAGCCTTTTTGGTAATTGCCTCCCGATTAATTCAAATAAAATCTGAAGCTTTATTGCCTCGTCCGGTTATTCGCGAGGAAGGCGAAGAGGACCCTGGTGAAGCTTTGGCTCGACAGATATTGCTGTACCGCGCTTTCCGTGATGCTGCAGATTATCTTGGCTGGCGTGAAGCCAACCGAAAAACATGCTATCTTCGATTAGTACCTCCTCCTAAGATCGAAGCCAATCTCGATTTGGGCGGTATGGGATTATCCGATTTAATTTCGGCAGCAAATGAAATTATCTCGAAAATTAATGAAGAAAGCATGATTAAGAATATTGTAGCACCTAACCATGTCACTATTCGACAAAAAATCAGTTTAATCATGAAGTTATTGAAAAATAAGGGCAATTCGCCCTTTAGCTCCTTTTTATCGGATTTTCATTCGAGAGTCGAGATTACAGTTACCTTCTTAGCAATTTTAGAGTTGATTAAGCGTCAAATTGTCTTAGCTAAACAAGAAAAAATATTTGGGGAAATCGATGTAGAGCTTATTTCTTCTTTAGATGATATAGGTCAAATAGAATTGGAATTTGAAGATTGATTGTTATATATAAAGGCTATGCGCATTATTTGTCATCATAATTTCCTCTCTTTCTCACTTTAATTCTAATATGACGGGGCAATGGTCAGATCCCTGAATCTCTTCTCGAATTTCTATATCCTTCACTCTCGATAGCAGCGATTCACTCACCATGAAATAATCCAAACGCCAACCGATATCTCGTAATCTGGCATTGTATCGATATGTCCACCAGGTGTATTGCACTCGATCTGGATAAAAATACCGATAAACATCGACAAATCCATGCTCTAAATATTTATCCAGCATGGCGCGCTCTTCAGGCAGGAATCCCGAGGTTGTTTCATTTTCTTTTGGGTTGCGTAAATCGATTTCCTTATGGGCTGTGTTAAAATCTCCGCAGAGGATGATTTGCTCCCCTTGATTATGCAATTGGTCAAGATAGCTCAATAAACTTTCGTAAAAGTCTAATTTATATTTCAATCGACCTAGATCGCGTTGTCCATTGGGAAAATATACATTAAACAACCTGAAATCATCGACTAACATTTGTATCACCCGGCCTTCGTTATCGAACTGCGGATTCCCAAATCCCAATTCATATGAATTGAATGGATTTTTTACAAACGAAGCTACCCCGCTATAACCAGGTCGCACCGCCGGATTCCAAATGATTCGATAATTTCCAAAACTGTTTAATTGTTCAGGATTTATTTGCTCAGAACGAGTTTTTATTTCTTGAAGACATATAATATCAGCCTCCTGGTTTTTTACATGTTCCAAGGCATTTTTCGATAATGCAGCTCGCAAGCCGTTGACATTCCAGGTAATTATTCTCATATCCTAAAATCCCATCGATTGTTTTTCACATTATAATCGAGCATGCAATCGATAATCGTTTTATGCTAAAATGCACCCTTATATACTATTCATGAAGAAGAAAATACAATGAAAAACATCATTCAACCTCTCAAAGGTACT
>JBDKUB010000175.1:0-8559 GCA_039679915.1 Anaerolineaceae bacterium | reverse complement strand
CTTTGGTAAATTAGGATGGTCTAAACGAGCTAAAATCACCGCCTCACGTTGGAATTGTTCCTTGGCTTCTTTCAATAAATCCTCTGGCAAAGAACGATCGTGTTCGACTTCTTTTAAAGCACATTGTCGCCCCTCTAAACGAAGATCATCGGCAAGATAAATACTTCCCATACCACCTTGACCGATGATGCGGTTAATCTTATAGCGACTTCTCAGTATTTCTCCAGGTTTTAATGGAGTAGTCATTTTGACAATCCAAACATCTAACGAAACCTATCGGCGTTTAGGATTCGTTATATAATTATATCTATGATATTATACCTGCGGTGAGGTTTTGATGGGCATAAATGGTCAAGATGCTCCCATTTTAATCGGTCAAACAGGCCCTCTGAATGGTAAAAGGTGGTCGATTAGAGGAGAAGTTCATGTTGGGAGAGATCCAACCAATGATATCGTAATCCAAGAACGGCAAGTATCCCGCGTTCATGCAAGATTTTTCTCAACCTCGCATGGAATTTGGCTCGAAGACTTGAATAGCAAAAATGGTACTTGCCACAATGGAAAATTTGTTGATGATGCTATTCTACTTCAAGATGGGGATATCATCCAAATTGCTCTGGCGCAACAATTTTTATTTATAAGTTCGGATGCCACCCTCCCACTAAATCCAGACGAGCCCGATTCTATCGGGATTCACCCAGGTTTATTAAAATTGGAAAAACAATCGCGACGGGTATGGATAGGAAAAAAGGAAATTATTCCGCCTTTATCTGTTGCGCAATTCAAACTGCTTGAAATTCTATACGAACATCAAGGGCTCGTAGTTTCGCGAATGGAATTAATTGAAGGCATTTGGAGCAGTAATCAAGATATGGCAATATCCGAGCAAGCCTTAGATGCCTTAATTCGCCGTTTACGCGATCGGCTCGCCGGTATCGACCCTACCCATGCTTTCGTTGTTACCGTTCGCGGTCATGGGTTACGATTAGATAACCCTCCCGGTGATTAATTCGTTTGTATCCCGGCTTCCATAGAATATTTGATTACTAATCGATAAAGAGCCTGAATTTTTTCAGCCAATTCTTTGTCATCACTTGATTGGGCTTGGGTTGCAATCGTGGTCATCGCATTTACAAAATCCGGAGTGACCTTATAGCGATTTTTATCCAATATATTTTTCCGGGCATCATAATCTTCGGCATCCAATAATTCTTCGATAAATGCATATTCGGGGGGCGGTGTGCTGATTTGCTGCAACACATCGACGATCTTTTTTATTTTTTGAGATTTTTGCTCATCTCCCTGCTTGGTGGCAGCTTCGAATTGTGTATTTAACTCTTGAATGAAAAATTCATCGATGGCAGGCAAACTTTGAAGCAGGCTTTCCTCCAGATTGCTGGCCTGAAGAATACTATCTAAAACCTTTTTAGCATTAGCTACTCGTATTTCAACTTGTTTATCATACTCACTCAAAAGCTCAAGCAACCGTTCACGTAGATCGATAAGACGCTTTCTGCCATCATCTCTAGCGCGGTCGATTTTTTCACTCAACGCTTGAAAAAACATGTAATCCATTGCCGGTCGCGTCAGACTTACTAACGCCTTGAGACGGTTGTCGTTGGGTGCATGAATGATAATGTCGACCAATTTTTCCAGGGTAAGGTCCTTGCCGGCTTCTTTCAAAGAAGCAATAGCCGCTTCGACTTCTTGAGTTTGCTCTTGCAATATTTTCCCAAAACTTGTTGCCGATAAAAGGTTTTTCTGTAATTCGACAAGCTGTTTTGTGCCTTCTTGATCACCCCCGGCAATGGTAGTTTCAATGAGGCGATTCAACAACCCAAAAAATTCTGCATCCAAATTTTGGTCTTCTTGGGCTGCAATTTCTTTTCGTTTCTCGGGTGTAGCTCTTAATAATTGCTGGATCAAACTTATTTTTTTCTGCTGTGCCTGCAGCATTTCTCGGGTAATTCCGTCCGCTTCTAAAACCCGTTCTACCAGCCCCTGTAAGGTTAATACCGTCTGCGGTTGGAAAAGATAAGCTTTCCGTTTCTCTGGTGGTAATTTATTGACAGCTTGATTAATCAGCACGCCAATTGCTTTTTCTTGCTCATCACGCGGCAATCCAATTTCTGGCGGTACAAAAGTCAAAAGTAATTCTTTTTCAGGGTCATGGTACACAATCGGCACTGCCAGATTCCCTTGAAATCCACAGAACGGGCATTGGGCTATATTGAACCCCCCCGATAGAAATAGCTGTTTTAATGCTGGTTCAGCACCAACATCGAATAATTGAATAATATCGGCTTGAAGAGGTTTTTTACAATTGGGGCAATTAATCAATGTTTTAGGCATAACTTTCTCCAATAATAATTATATGAATTATAACTTTATCTAGGTAAAGAGAAGCAGATTCTAGCACCATCGCCGGGTTTTGGGTCGACCCAAATTCTTCCGCCGTGCGCTTCGATTACCGCTCGAGCTAAATATAACCCTAACCCAGCTCCCTTAGACATGCGCGTCGCGTCGCTAGACCGATAAAAACGATCAAATATATGCGGGATATCCTCAGGCGAAATTCCCGGGCCCTGGTCGCTGACGCAAATTATCACCTGCTCAGGCCGGACATGACCTGTGATGTGAATTTCCCCACCGTCCTTGGAATACTTAATAGCATTTGAAATAAGGTTCGAAATCACCTGAACGATTCGAGTTTCATCTGCCATTACGATTGGGAAATTATCCGGAATATCGACAATAAATTGATGTTTTGTAGTTTGGGTCTTGAATTTCTCGGTAACTTTTTCGACGATCTCTTTTAAAGATACATCCGTTGGGTTGATAGAGAGCGCTCCCGCTTGAAGGCGTGAAGCGTCTAGCAAATTTTCGATTAATTCGGTTAAATGATCCGCTTCTTCTTCAATGACTTGTAAACTATCCTGGATAATACTTCGATCCCATGAAGCATCATCTCTTCGTAAAGTTCCCACATAACCTTTAATCAAAGCCACCGGGGTTTTTAATTCATGGCTGATAACCGAAATGAAAGTGCTTTTTAATTCCTCTGCCTCGCGAAAATGAGTAATATCACGCACTGTAGCAATGATATTGAGCAATACGCCATCCGGATTGACCAGAGGGGCATATGTAATTCCCACTGGTAACGGAATACCATTTTCTCTATTCAAATCCCCTTCCACGTATAAAGTGGCATTGGGTGTAAGAGGCCATCCCCCGGCTTCTGCTTGTTCTAATGTGATCCCTTCTGTTTTATGCAACCAATTGATGATTCGCTCATGTTTCTGTCCGAGTATTTGGTTCAATTTCAAACCAATCATTTTGGCAAAAGCCGGATTACAGCGATCGATTACATGGTCCGGATTTAGAATCAAAATTCCATCTGCGGCAGAATCCAGTATGGCATCTAACCGTTGTTTTTCACGGCTGATTTGCGTATATAACTGGGCATTATGTACCGCTATAGCAGCCTGGTTAGCAAAATTTTGTAATAAGGCGATATCATTCGCTGAAAAATGACTGACATAACTGCGAAAAATGAAGATGACCCCAATGACTTTATCATGTGCAATCAGAGGTAATCCAACACCTGTTAATAATCCCAGGCTGGTAACCCGTGCTAATTTTAATAATCTACGATTGACCTCAGGAATTTCAAACCGAGCAGGATCTTCATGGTAAGGTATTGCAGCTAATAGAGGATCTAAATATTTGAAAAATTCGGGCGCGATTCCATGTGAAGCGGCTACCGTCCATCCTTTTTGGGAGGAGCGTAATAGAATCAACCCTGCTTGTCCCGCCAACATCTCAGCAGTGACAATAAGAATCCGACCCAGGAGCTTTTCTAAATCTAACTCCTGGGTAATAGCTCTTGAAATTTCTAAGAGATAATCACGTTGGCGAACGCGAAAATCAGGAAGCAACCTGTAGCAGCTCCTTTTCACTCGCGGTAATAGCTTCTTCTAAAATCGACAAAGCTTCATCCACCTCGTTCTTTGTAACGCTGAGAGGTGGTGCGATGCGAATGGTGCTCTTTCCACAGCCAAGTAATAATAGACCGGTCTTGAATGCCTTATCTACAACCCGGTCACGAATTTCCTCTGATGGTTCTTTGGTCTGCTTATCCGACACAAATTCAATCCCGATCATCAATCCTCTTCCACGAACTTCTCCAATGCTGGGGTGCCTTGTCATGATTTCTTGCAAGGCGTCTAGTGTATAATCCCCAACCTCTTGAGCGTTTTTCATGTATTGCTTTTCGATAAGATCGATCGTAGCCAGGGCAGCAACACAAGATAGAGGATTACCGCCATAGGTATTGCCATGTGCACCCTTTGGCCAGGTCATTACACTCTGACGGGCTATCATGGCACCTAAAGGCATGCCGGAGGCAATCCCTTTAGCAGAGCAGACAATATCCGGCTCGACGCCGAAATGCTCGATTGCCCACCATTTCCCCGTGCGCCCAACCCCTGATTGAACTTCATCGGCAATTAACAATATGCCATATTTATCACAAAGTTTTCGCAAAGCCGGGAAAAATCCTTCGGGGGGTACAATATAACCGCCTTCTCCCTGGATTGGCTCCAAGAGAATTCCTGCAACATTTTCAGCCGGCAGAATATGACCAAATATCTGTTCTTCGATATACCTTACGACTGTTTCTCCGTAATCCTCTCCAGATAGTGAATTTAATATCGGTCGGTAAGGATCGGGGTATGGAACATGTAAAACACCATTCATTAATGGATAAAATCCACGGTGATAATTCGGTTTGCTCGCTGTAAAGGTAACTGCCCCCATCGTCCTTCCATGGAATGCCCCGATAAATCCAATGAACTCTGTTCGTTTGGTATGATAGCGCGCCAGCTTGATAGCTGCCTCAACGCTCTCGGTGCCAGAATTTGTCATAAATGAAACAGCTCTCTCAGAGAATGGTGCGATATCATTTAATTTTTCCCCCAATTCAATCCATTTTGGATGATAAAAATCGGAAGAGATGTGAATAAATTTATCTGCTTGCTCTTTAATCGCTTGTACTACTTTCGGATGGCTATGCCCCGTAGACACTACGGCGATTCCTGCGGCGAAATCGAGAAATCGATTCCCATCCACATCCCACACCTCAGTGCCCTTTCCGCAGTCCATAACAAAGGGATACCCCCGCGGGTATGATGGTGAAATGACGGCTGAATCACGCTCGATTAGAGCTTTCGCCTTCGGACCTGGTAAATTTAATATCTCCATAAATATTCTCCTTTATTTTGAACACAAACGGTTGTTATTATTAAAGGATTATAACACTGGTCGAATTTTTATTGCCCTAAAGCTCTCCTGTTATAATTGGAAGCTGGCTCACATCTCAAATTTACGATTGAAAATCAAGTCATTGTCTGAATATTTTTCCTTCGAAATTCTTGCTAAAGATAAAAATGCCAGGGCAGGTGTTTTCCATACACCTCATGGAGATATATGCACCCCTGTTTTTGCTCCAGTTGGAACTCAAGCTACCGTTAAAGCAATGACGCCATCTGAATTAGAAATGTTGGGGGTGACATTGATTCTGGCAAACACCTATCATCTCTATCTTCGTCCCGGTGATGAATTGATTGCCGAATTGGGTGGTTTGCATCGATTCATGCATTGGGAAAAACCCATTTTGACCGATTCGGGCGGTTTTCAAATATATTCATTGACCAAGATCCGCACCATCAATGACGAAGGCGTGATATTTAAAAGCCACGTTGACGGCTCTACCCATCTCCTTACACCTGAAAAATCCATTGCGATTCAAGAGAACCTTGGTGCTGATATCATCATGACTCTCGATGAATGCGTCTCTCCTTTCGACCGCCAATATAACGAACAAGCCCTAGCGCGGACGCATGCTTGGGCAGCACGCTGTATCACTGCGAAAAAACGTTTGGATCAAGCATTATTCGGCATCGTTCAAGGTGGAATTTTCCCCGATTTGCGTATAAAATCCGCAGAATTTATTGCTTCCCAAAATTTGCCGGGGTATGCGATTGGGGGGCTTTCGGTTGGGGAAAGTAAAGAAGATATGCACTACATCATCAAAACGGTGAATCAAGTGCTGCCGGAAAATAAACCTCGTTATTTAATGGGGGTTGGTACTCCCATTGATATCATAAATGGAGTACTGCGGGGTGTTGATATCTTCGATTGTGTTCTACCAACCCGGCTCGCCCGTCACAATACGGCATTAACTTGGAGCAGTTGTATGAACCTTGCCAACGCTCAGTATTCACGGGATAATCTACCCCTTGTGGAAAATTGTTCTTGCTACACCTGCCAAAATTTTAGCCGAGCTTATATCCGGCATTTGATTTTAGCAAAGGAAATGTTGGCAGCAACCTTGCTTTCAATTCATAACGTAAATTCACTTATCTCATTGATGGCTGAGATTCGTAAAGCAATTATAGAAAAACGCATAGACACATTTGCACACGAACAATTTGGTATCGAACCAGGGTAAAATTCAACCTTCGAGGTAATGATTAGTGACCATTTTTCAATCCATCATTCTCGGCATTGTCCAGGGTTTAACCGAATTCCTGCCTGTTTCCAGTTCGGGACATCTGGTGCTTGTTCCAGCATTTCTTGGGTGGCGTATCCCCTCCGATGTGGCATTTATCTTCGATGTATTGGTACAAATTGCTACGTTAGTGGGGGTTATCGCGTATTTTTGGGTAGATTTAATAAAGATTATTGGCGGATTTATAAAAAGCCTATTTCGTCAAGAATCATGGCAAGCAG
The DNA here is from genome assembly GCA_039679915.1 of Anaerolineaceae bacterium. Taxonomy (GTDB): domain Bacteria; phylum Chloroflexota; class Anaerolineae; order Anaerolineales; family UBA4823; genus JAAZNS01. Next base: position 1,767 of record JBDKUB010000175.1, on the reverse strand, counting down.
AAGATGCGCGTTTGGGATGGATGATCATAATTGCAACAATCCCAGCGGGAATTATGGGCGTTCTAATTAAAGATATCATCGAATCAGCCTTTTCTTCCCCCAAAGCCGTGGGAGCTTTTTTGATAATAACCGCGCTAATACTCATAGCGGCAGAAAGAATCGGAAAACAAAATCGGGATTTGAAGACACTGAACTGGAAAGATGCTCTGGTTATCGGTTTTTTCCAAGCCCTGGCAGTTTTCCCGGGAATCTCCCGTTCAGGGTCGACCATCTGCGGTGGTATGGTACGGCATTTGCACCGTAAAGATGCAGCCAGGTTTTCATTTCTAATGTCAATTCCGATTATGCTGGCTGCAGGTTTAATGGAATGTATCGACTTATTACAAACACCTCATGTGAGCCAATGGCTACCGGTCTTTATTCCCGGCTTCATAGTGGCAGCGATTACCGGTTATCTATCCATACGCTGGCTTCTCTCGTTCCTAAACCGGCATAGATTGGATTACTTTTCCGCATATCTTATAATTCTCGGTTTGATAACTTTGGTTGTACCAATATTTTAAAACCATACTAAAACTTCGCTGCAAAATAAGGACCTTGATCTCATTATTGGAGCTGGCATTTCGACCATCATCAAAGCTAAAAGTTAATCAAAATAAATGAAATCTTAATGACGACTTTAGTCGTGATGTTCCTAGAACAATGACTGAAGTCATCACTAAAATCAAGCAAAATAATTATGATAGGATTACTAGATATCATCGAATAATAGCCGATAATAATATATGTGAGATTATATCTACTTATCAAACAGTTTTCATCCTTCGTCATTGCAAGTAATTCCAAAGCGCGAGTACTTTTTTTGATAGATGAAACTGGTAAATTTCTTAATAGCGCGTTCTCTTATCTCGTCATGTCTCCGTCGCTGCGCTCCTTCGCAATGAAAACTCGCAAACTATCAGGCGGCGAGACGATATCATGAAAGTGCTAATGAATTTTTTTATCGATTTTAACCGTAGCTATTGTCTGAGTGATGCAGATGTTGGAAGAAAATAGAAAATTTTTCAATTCACCCAAATTTACAGACCCCGACTTATCCCGGCTTGTCCATATTGCCAATACACTCTCAATAATCCCAATATTTTATGGAATTGCCACAGGGATTATGCTGTGGTTATTCGATTTACTTCCCAAGACCTATATCTATATATTTATCTTATGTACCATAGCTATATTAATTACTTCATTGGTTTTGATTCGTAAAGGAATAATTCTATTTGCGAGGGTCATGCTCGTTACTTTTCAATGGATTTGCATGACCATTATTATTGTTACTTATTTCAAAGGGAACATTTCCCACGCGATTGATTCATATCTATTAGTCATTTTATTCGCGGGTTTACTGCTTGGTGAGAAAACTGCTTTAGTTTTTGCAATTATCAACCTCGTTTCACTGATCACCATATCCTTATTCTTTCCCCATGTTTCTACCGATCAATTTGGCCCAAATATAGGGACGTTGTTCCATCTAGTCAATTTTCTATTATTGACATCCCTGGTAATTATCGCAGACCGCTATATCAAGCGAGGATATCAGGCTGCCAAAGATAAAGAAGCTGAGTTGATTAAAAGCAACAATGAGCTCCTTGAATTACGCTCTCAGCTCGAAAAGCATGTCGAAGACCGTTCTAAAGATTTGATAAAGCAGAAAAAATATTATGAAGCGCTGATATATAATTTTCCCTTGGCTATTGCCACCCTCGATCT
>JBDKUB010000236.1:0-6412 GCA_039679915.1 Anaerolineaceae bacterium | reverse complement strand
GGCGATTAGTAATAAATTGCATGCAAGCGATTAATGGCTTGTCAAAGCTTATTATATTGTGAATAATTATAAGAGGAAAATAAGGAGGAGCGATGTCACAGGCACCTCCAAATCCCCCAAAGCCTGTTCCAGGCGGAAGAACGTTTAGATACGTTCAGGAAAACTGGAGCGATCTTGATAAACTAGAAAGGATAGGTTTATCATTACTCGTAATCATTCTCGCTAATAAAAATCGGATTGAAAAATCAATCAAGCGTGCATTTTTATCGATAATATTTCCCTCGGAGCGTGCTCAAAAACCTTAAGGAGGTGTGAAGAGAGGAAGGTGTTGAAAAAAATCGATATTTTAACTCAGACACCAAAAATCTGTCCTTGATTTATGGGGGAGATTGGGTAAGGGTGAAGCTATTATTGTGGCTTATTCTTTTTCAATACCCTAAGAGAGAGTGATTGACTTGAAGTGGATCACGAAATGCTGAGTAATTATTGGTTTGCAACCATAATCATAAATAAAACAAAGCCTGTGTTTTTTGGATATACCGTTATAATTGAAAATATGGATGCTAAACGGATTTTTTGGGCTTTGGTAATTGGACTGTTATTGATCATAAGCTTGATTGTTTTTTCGGGCTTATACTTGGTCCGGCAGAGCGTGCTGCAGGTCGAGCAAGCAGTTCGTCCCGTAAATGATCTCACCAGCCATCTATCCACACAAGTAGCCCAGGTATTACATCCTACACCGACCGTTTTACCCGATCCGGTGACGATCATACACAGCGTCCGTTCGATGGCGCGCCTGGAAACGATCCAATATACTGTGGAGAAAATTATCACAGCCGAAACGGGGAAAGGCACTTTTGGATTTTTATTTGGTGATCGTTTGATCCTAGTTGCACATGGGATGGTAATTGCCGGTGTGGATTTAGAAAAGATCACCCCCGAAGATATGTGGCTGAAAAATGACGTATTATACGTGCGTTTGCCCCAGGCGGAAATTTTTGTAGCAACATTGGATAACGAAAAATCTTATATTTACAACCGAGATACGGGAATCTTGACCCATGGCAGCGTCGATCTGGAAACTACCGCCCGTCGGGCAGCGGAAGACGAGATAGAAAAAGCTGCCATCACTGATGGGATACTAACGCAAGCGGACGCTAACGCCAAGTTATATCTCGAACGATTTTTCTTGCAGCTTGGTTATCCCGATGTGATCTTCATCGAACCAACCCGCCAACCCTAGTGAATATAGAATCAAATTTTTTCAAGCCAGCCGGCGTTGATATATTTTTCTTCCATTAACGCTTCTGCTCGCATAAGCTCAGCTTGGGTGGGTTGTTCAAGAAGCAGTTGCAAATTCAAGGCTTTTTCGAAACCCGAGCAATATGCCTGAGCCACGTCTTCCCAAGCCACAGGTTTATTTAAGATGCTTTCTAAGGTAGTAGCGCGATGAAGCAGGCGTTTTGCAGCGTTTTGGCGTTTGGATTCTTCGCTGTAAGTAAGGACCTGGGTAATTCGGGTCAGGTCACCCCATAATGGAAACGAACCGTGCTGCAATACGCCATCTTTGCGGCGAGCCTGGGCGCTGCCAATCAGCTTTTTACCATCTACCGTGATTTCATAATTCGAAGGAACTTCGAAACAAATAGGCTGAATCGCTGCCTCAACTTGGGAATTGCCAGCCGGGTTTGATTTTCTTTCAAAATTTTGAGGCGGATTTTCATGGGATTCGGCGGGAACACCCAAGATATGCAATGCCAGCAGAAGCGCCTGCGAAAGTCGGCGATAACTCTCCAGCACTCCACCAGCCAGGCGCGGTTCATCCAGCGGTCCGGCGACTGAATATGTCAATTCATCGGTATGAAGGATAGCTCGTCCTCCGGTAGGGCGGCGGACCCAATCCCAATTCAATTGATGCAGTCGATCGAAATCGATTTCGTTGAAAGGTTGAGCGTAACCCAAAGAAAGGCATGGGGGGTACCATGCGTATAGGCGTAGGGTTGGCAATGACTTGCCATTTCCGGCATTCTCCAAAATAGCTTCGTCCAGCGCCATATTCCAGGCGCCTTTTTCGGGCGGCGAAATAATCAATCGCCAGGTTGATAGGGTATATGTCATGGATAGCTCTTGTTGGTTAAGGATAAGGGTTATATGTCGGTATCTCTGTATATCCCGGATAGCCTGCGCTCGTGACGGTTGAGGTTGGCGCGATTGGTGTACCTGCACCCGCTGGTTGAGTCGGTGTTGTTATTGAAGTTACTCCTGCGGTGGGTTGCGGGCTGAACGCTGCTGTGGATGTTACTGTTGGAGTTAGGCTAATCGTTGGCGTGAATGTTGCATGAATACCGATATCTTTCAGTTTCAACCGTGCCATGGTTGTATAGGGGCTTTTGGAATAATCTTGCCAGAGACGATGATAATTTTCGATAGCGCTGTATTTATCCCCCAACATTTCTGAAGTTAAGCCTAATAGATAATAATAAGTATCACAACTCCAGGTTTTGGCGCACAATAATCCGGGATATTTCTTGAGATCGAGAAGCTGCTGACGAATAGAGGTGACATTACCGCCCGCCATCAGCGCTTGTAAAGCACGATCTACCCCTTCGCTAAAACGATCGGGGTATTCTAACGGCAAATCAGGATATGTCACATACGGCTGCTCGGTTTTTGGAGATCGTTCTACTTTAATAGCCATTGTGCCGTAAAGTATTACGACATTGGGGTAGTTTTCAGGATCGTAATATATCAGGCTGGGTTTATTAATATCCATGGTTCCCAGGTTCAATCCAGCTATATTCCCCAAATAGGGCATGAGTATCCACAGTTCGAGTTTGTCGGTTGGGCGGTGTCTAACCGTAAACCAGATATCTTTTTGACCATCCCCATCGAAATCGAAATAGCCATTCGCCCGCAAGGTTACGCCAGACTTCCATAGATATTCAATGATCGATTGGTATTCACTGCCCGGTAAACGCTCGATCAACCGCTGTAATGCCAAAGAAGCATTGCAAGTTTCGATTGCAGTGCATGCCCGGTATATATCTTGCTCTTGTTGGTATTCCATCAAGAAAATTTTTGCGGGTGTAATCCAGCGGCTGGCAGGGAGTGAGGGGGATGTGGCAGCCTTTACCAGGTATTGATGAGCCAGCTCGCTGTCGCCGATGAGCGCATGATAAACGCCCAAGCGAAAGTGCCATTCATCAAGGGAATCCAAAGGAGACGCTTTACCGTCATCCATTGTGGGAGGAGGCCAGTAGGGCAGCAGGATTTCCATTATCTCTATGGCAGCCGCCGGACCCCATACGTTGGCAGCATGATCGACGATGTAGTGACAAAAAGGCATGCTTTCATCGGACGGTTTGGTGTCAAAATTGCTTTTTGCTAAGGTAAATGAGGCGCCGTTCCAGTGGTATTGAATTTTTATATTGACCTTGCATAAAGGAAAAACGCTCGTTTGAAAAGCCAGGTCATTATTCTCATCGATTTGAGAGACTTCAAGCCATCGGTTTTGGTATTCCATTCCCACCTCGAAGGAAGAATTAGCTGGATCGAATATCAGTTCCTCGGGAGGTAATTCGGACAAGGTGAAAATGCGAGGTAACGCCAGCTCTTTATATTGGGTGGGATTGGTTTGATAGATGATAATTTCTGGTATCTTATCGCCTGTTATATCGCTGAAAAAAGCAACCAAATCGGGTATAGGCACTAACGAAGGTGGGGCGGTAGGAGTTGAAGTTGTGGTGGTAGGGGGTTGATTGTAATCGAATTGGCTGAACAACGAATAAGCTTGAAAGGCTCTGCTAGATTCAAGCAGCAGAATAAAAGCGCTGCTGTTCCCTTCGACCTCCAACAAGTGAGCGCTTAAATAACCGGCTACCAAGGGTAAGCGGGTTAGTTTGAGCTTCAGGCGCGGTTCGGTTTGATGGAACCAACGAACCAATCCATTGAGATTTGTTTTACCCTTATTAAGTCCTTCAGCAATGACTTGAGCATATTGCGTGCCTGCTTCATCTTCCCCCATGCGGGCTAGGTTATAAGCCAGCCCCCAGCGCCAGGCAGTGGCTTGTTCAGCATCTGGAAATCGTAGAAGTGCTTCCCGCTGAGCAAAAGCTGCGTAAGCGAAAGCTTGATTGTAATTACTGTAATCGCTGCCGCGTTCTGCTTCAGGTAAAGTGTTGGGGTAATCGTTAAGCAACAGAATCAATCGATCGGCTTCCTCCGCGGTCCAATCACGCAAAAGGTAATTGGAGGAGTTTTTCCAAGGCGCCGCGGGAGTTAATGTTGGGGGACCTGTTGGGGTAGGAGTAAGCGTGGGAGTACTGGTTCGGGTTGGGGTGGGTGTAATAGAAGGTGTTAATGTAGGCCGGGGTGTGTTGGTTATGCTGGGAGTGGGGGTGATGCTGGGTGTCTCTGTAAAGGTTGCCGTGGCGGTATACGTTTGAGTAATCGTTGGTGTAATGGTTGCAGGTGGAGCAAAGACTGTCGGATAGGCAGCAATAACAACCAGCAGTATCAGGATAAAAATAATAATAACGATCAGGCTGGTTAATAAAATGCGATTGAGTTTATTATCGTTACTCACATCCGACATGATCGATGGCATCCCATTCGGTTAATGCTTGGCGAAACACAGGCTCGGGTAATGGAAGCAATGGTGGGCGGACGTTCCAACGGGGGAAGCCAAACCGGTTCGCCAGCATAGTTTTGATGAAACCCGGCGCTGGAGGATATTGGTCCATGACTTTGCGGAGGGCATTCAATCGGTATTGTACATCGTTTTTAGATATTCGATTTTGATGAGCATCCCAAATCGTCCGCAAATCGGTTGAGCAAATATTCGCCATTGCGGTGATGCAGCCAGAAGCATGATTGGATAATGCTTCGCTCATCAGTTTATCATTTCCGGTGAACACCACCAGATCATCACCGAATCGCTCGCCAAGCAGGCGGGAATTTTCAACATCTCCCGTCGAATCTTTTATACCGGCGAACTGATTGGGAAAAGTATCTTTCAAGCGCGCAAGCAAGTCATGCGACATGGTTATTCCCGAAATGGCCGGAATATGATAGGCAAAAAAGCTGCCATCTGAAGGAACAGCTTTTTGGATTACCTGGGAGAACCACAGAAATAATCCTTCCTCTTCTATTTTTTTATAATAATAGGGAGGTAAAACAACCACACCATTAAATCCCAGGTCGAAAGCAGTTCGGGTCAGGGCTATGGTTTCCTCGAGGCTTGGCGTTCCTGTCCCAGCCAAGAGCTGAAAATCAGGAATTGTCTGACGGGCTTGTATTGCACGGTGCATAAAGGCCATGCGTTCGTCGGGTGCGAAAGAAGGTCCTTCGCCGGTCGTACCAAAAAGCAATCCGCCGTGACAACCTCGCTGGAATAAAAATGAAAACAATGGCTGAATGGTATCAAAATCCAAGGAAAAATCGGCATTTAGAGGAGTTACTATAGCTGCAAATACCCCTTGTGGGTGTTTTCTTGATGTCATAGGGTGATTATATCAAACCATTATCACAGATTGATTTAACTTAAAGAAAGTTAATGATAATCAGGGTAATCCTTGCCCCAATTTGTTTAAAATGGGATAATACCACTGGATGGGTATATTTATAATTCTATCTTTGCCCTTTCACATTAAGAGGAGACCCTAAAGGTTTCCATTGCGAATCATCTTTATTATTAACAAAGATACCGCGTAAAAAAGCAACTTGGAAGGGTGAGAAAACCTTTAGGATCTAGTGTATGGATAAATCAGACAAGTTCTCCAATATGATCACAGAATTCGTTTGCTAGAATGGCTTGAGCTCCAATTTATAAATAAAGTGCAAAGTTAGTGTTTTTAAATGATCCAAGCAGAGATCTGCAAACAAGAACCGCCAGATACGAATTTGTTGATTATACTAAGGAAGATGATTATATTGAACGCGGTGAGATTTGAGCTTTGATAGATATTACAGAGATAAAGCACTGCTATCATCCGGACATTGACGAAAAGTTATGTCATCGAGTAAACAAATAATATTATTATTAATCATAGTGATTTCGGGAAGCATGATCGTGGGGTGTCAATCAAGTGGGGCAAATCCTGTTGATATACCAACACCATCCATGTCTGCCACAATAACTCCGGCTCCTTCACCCAGCCCTACACCCGAATTAGTTCAAGGCACGATTAGCATCTGGCATTCCTTTGACGAAGGACAACGAAATATCCTCTTTCGTCAGATTGCTGTATTCCAGAAAGAGTATCCCTACGTTTTATTCGATGTACAATATATCCCTTTGTTGGATCTTTTGCCTGCATTTCAAACGGCCATCCAGGATGGAAGAGGACCCACGATTTTGATTGCACCTGCAAGCTGGGGACCGGCGCTTTTCGATCAGGATTTTGTTGTTGAT
>JBDKUB010000491.1:0-2209 GCA_039679915.1 Anaerolineaceae bacterium | reverse complement strand
AACATTTGATGTGCCTTTATGTTTATTAGTCGAAGATTGCTTATCTGCAATGCAAAAAATCGCCGGATTTTGGCGGAGAAAGTTACCTTTACGAGTGGTTGGTATTACGGGCAGTGTGGGCAAATCGACGACTAAAGAACTGACTGCAGAAGTATTGAGCCGAAGATTTCGAACCCTAAAAAATCCGGGGAATATGAATAATGAGATCGGCTTGCCTTTAACTCTGCTGCACCTAACCGAGGCTCATGAGCGGGCTGTTCTGGAAATGGGTTTTTATGTGCCAGGAGAAATCTCCTTCTTATGCGAACTGGCATTGCCTCAAATTGGTGTGGTGACCAATATTGGGACGGTACATGCCGAAAGAGCCGGTACACAGGAGGATATTGCCCGCGGCAAAGCCGAGCTGATTCACGCCTTACCGCCTGCTCCTGAGGGGATAGCCATATTGAATTATGACGATCCTTTGGTGCGCCCCATGGCAGAGCTCACAAAAGCCAATATTTTCTATTATGGTTTGGATCCTGAAGCCGATTTGTGGGCAGACCAGGTGGAAGGATTAGGTTTAGAAGGTATTCGCTTTAGGCTTCATTATCGAAATGAAACTCTACACCTCAAAGTTCCATTAATTGGGAGGCATTCAGTCCATACCGCCTTGAGAGCAACGGCCGTAGGATTGGTCGAAGGATTGACCTGGCAAGAAATTATCAACGGGTTAAGAACCGAACAAACTCAGTTACGTTTGTTTACGGTGCGAGGTTTACAGGGTTCTTTATTACTGGATGATACCTACAATGCCTCGCCAGAATCTACATTGGCTGCCTTGAGTCTTTTGGAGGAATTGGAAGGAAATCACATTGCCGTGCTTGGGGATATGCTCGAATTGGGTATTTACGAGCGGCGCGGGCATGAGATGGTGGGTGTAAAAGCTGCGGAAGTGGTGGATGAATTGATCACTGTCGGACAACGAGCGCGCATGATTGCCGAATCAGCCAGAAAAGCTGGCTTGGATGAAACTGTGATTACTGAGCTGGATGATATCGATGCCGTGCTAGCTTATTTATCACCACGCTTGAAAGAAAATGATGTGGTATTGATCAAGGGATCTCATGGGATGCAAATGGATCGCATCGTTGCCGCTTTGGAGCAGAGAACATGAACGAAACAACCATGACCCTTTCTCTGGCAGGCTTTAGCTTTATGCTTACTGTCATCTGGGGACCTCCACTATTGCGAGTTTTACGGCATTATAAATTAGGAAAGACAATCCGAATCGAAGGTCCGCAACATCACTTCACTAAAATGGGCACTCCTACCATGGGTGGTGTATTGATCGTTTTGCCAGTCTTACTTATTACCGTATTAATGAATGCTGCCTCGTTAGCCGGGCTCACTGTAATGGGGCGGTCTGTGTTGCTGCCAATGGGCGTCATGGTCTTGTATGCAATCCTGGGTGCAGTCGATGATTGGATTGGGATTAAAGGGAAAAACCAGGGAAAAGGTTTAAGTGGGCGTGTGAAGTTACTGGTTCAAATTGTATTGGCGTTGGGCACTGCAGTGGGATTACGGTACTTTTTGGATGTTCCCGAAATGTATCTACCGGGAGTCAAAGGTGACGTATCTATAGGATATTTTTATATTCCCGTTGCCATATTTTTTATTGTTGGTTTTTCCAATGCGATCAATCTCACCGATGGTTTAGATGGCATGGCTGGTTTGATTTCTGCCACCGCATATGCCACCTATGGTGGGATAGCTTTGCTGCAGCACCAGGTTTTTATTGCACGGTTTTGTTTTGCTTTGGTAGGAGCCATTTTTGGCTTTCTTTGGTTCAATGTCCACCCGGCAGAATTGTTTATGGGTGATACTGGTTCACTATCTTTGGGCGCTACATTGGCTGTGGTGGCATTGATGACCGGGCAATGGGTGCTTCTCCCTATTATTGCCATCATTCCGGTGAGTATTACTCTGAGCGATATCATTCAAGTAGCTTATTTCCGCTATACCAAAAGAAAGTATGGTGTGGGGCGGCGGGTATTCAAAATGGCGCCACTTCAGCACCATTTTGAATTATCCGGATGGAGTGAGACTCAGGTGGTACAACGTTTATGGTTGATCAGTTTATTGGCTGCCATGATTGGTGTGGCATTGGCATTAGTTTGATGGAGAGGTTTGAAATTGAAATATTCGAGCCAATTTAACCGTTGGAAAA
>JBDKUB010000234.1:0-2459 GCA_039679915.1 Anaerolineaceae bacterium | reverse complement strand
AACATTTGCAGTTGTCGTTCGGCAAATTGATGGGGTGTCGAACTGGCAAAGACCATAATTCCAACAACGTTTCCCTGGGTGATCATTGGGATTACGGCAATTAATCGCAAGCCTGCATTGGCGACTTCTCCCCGTAAATCAGGAACATTTTCACAGGAAGTATCGCAAACCAACGGCTTTCCCGTATCGACTGCTTTTCCAATCAATCCCTCGCCAATTTTAAATCGTTCTTGATTGAAAAAAGAAGGCGCCAGACTTCCGCGATGCAAAGCCAAATGCAGGTCATTTACCCCATCTTCCCTGAGATAAATCTCTCCCCCATCGACTCCCAAATAGGCGATGACCCGGTTGATGGTCAACTCCATAATTTCATCAACATCCAGTGAGCCGGTTAATGCAGTCGCAAAATCATTGATCAACGCCTGGTCTTCATTCCTTTGACTTAAGGCTTCATCACGAAGTAAAACATCTTCGTAAAGTCGAGCGTTGTTAATGGCAACAGCAGCATATGCAGCCAGCGTTTCTATTATCCGTTCATCATCAGCGGTAAATTCCGAAGTACCTATCTTATTGGTAAGATATATTTGTCCCAACAACTTATCCCCCAGTAAAATGGGCACTCCTAAAAACGATTCCATGGGTGGGTGCTTGGGAGGAAAACCCGAACTGCGGGGATCGTCCTGTATATTGGTCAAACGTATCGTCCGCCTTTCTTTCCCGATCGCACCGATCAGCCCCAATCCGACGGGGGGTTTCCCAATCGTTCTAATCTCTTCTTTGGTCATCCCAATCGGTATGAATTCAATCAGTTTTCCATCCTCATCCACTACCCCCAAGGCAGCATAGGCAGCATCCACTTGTTCACGGGCTATTTTTACAATTCTTTTCAATACAGTTTCGAGGGATAGATCTTGCACCAATTCTAAGCTAGCATGGTGCAAAGCAGCCAGTCGTTCTTCTAATTGTTCACGGGTCAGTAGAACCATACAATTATGCCTTTGCCTGTCTTATTTTACCTTATTTTTCATAAGACTGGATACACTCAAAATCCTTCAAAACTCTCTATTTTTTTACCAATATAATACTATTATACTCCAATTTGTAATATATGAGTATTGATTTTTTTGAATTATTGAAGCTGATAGTTTTTGCCACTTTACCTGATGAATAATGTTGTCGTTATCGATATTTCAATTTTCGAGATATTATGATTTTACCAAGAAGTTCTCGACTTTCGGGATTTTATAAAAAAAATTTACAAGAACGCCGGCAGGCATTATGCCAGGCAGGCTGGATTGATTTAGATGACCTTTCAGCACTTAGCGGGGATTTAGGTCTCTCTCCATCCCAGGCTGATCACATGATCGAAAATGCCCTGGGAATATTTGGCTTGCCCATCGGTGTAGCGCTCAATTTTCTGATCAATGGCCGCGATGTAATAATACCCATGGTCATCGAAGAGCCTTCAGTGATTGCAGGCGCCTCTTTTATGGCAAAGCTCGTCCGAGCTGGTGGCGGTTTTCAGGCTTCAGCCTCGCCTCCAGAAATGATCGGGCAGATGCAAGTTTTAGATCTCCCCAACCTGGCGGAAGCCAAACAAAAAATACTGGCAGAAAAACATGCCTTATTGGACGAAGCGACACAAATCGACCCCTTGTTAAAAAAATTAGGCGGCGGCGCACGGGATATTGAAGTCCGCATTATCGATCAATCACCCATTGGCGCGTTTCTGGTTGTGCATTTGATCTATGATGTCCGTGACGCGATGGGTGCCAACGCCGTCAACACTGCCGTGGAACACCTGGCTCCTTCCATCGAAGCTATTACCGGGGGCAGAGTTCACCTGCGCATTCTTTCCAACCTAACCGACCGCCGCATCACCCGCTCGAAATGCATCATCCCCCTAGATCAATTAGCCTTCGATACCTATTCCGGAGAAGAGGTCAGAGATGGTATCATTGCTGCCTGGGCATTCGCTGAAGCCGACCCTTATCGGGCAGCAACTCATAACAAGGGCATCATGAATGGCGTGGATGCCGTGGTCATCGCAACCGGCAATGATTGGCGCGCCATCGAGGCAGGTGCGCATGCATATGCTGCCCGAAACGGCAAGTACACTTCCCTAAGCATGTGGCAATGTGACCAGGATGGCAATCTCTGCGGCAGCCTGGAAATGCCTATGGCTGTTGGAATTATCGGAGGCGCGACCAAAGTTCATCCGGCAGCAAAGGCAGCTTTGAATCTGCTCGGCGTAAGCAGTGCCAACGAGCTAGCACAAATTATCGTCTCGTTCGCTTTGGCACAAAATTTAGCTGCCCTGCGCGCTTTGGCAACCGAAGGTATCCAAAAGGGCCATATGAGCCTGCACGCTCGCCAGGTAGCCATTGCAGCCGGAGCCACCGGTGATGACGTCGAAAGGTTAGCCAGACAACTGGTAAAGGAAAATAATGTGCGCATCG
>JBDKUB010000413.1:0-1639 GCA_039679915.1 Anaerolineaceae bacterium | reverse complement strand
TTACTGCCAGCATTGGCATCAGCGTTTATCCGCAGGATGGCGAAGATAGTACGAGCTTATTAAAAAATGCCGATATTGCTATGTATCGCGCAAAAGAGAAGCACAACGCGTTCGAATATTTCTCTTGAACTCGATATCGTTCTGTTATCGATTTTTGAATTGAATGGAGAAGTATCGATTTTGTTGAGGAAATTCATGAACTGGCTATAAAAATATTATGTCGGTAAGAAAAGATTCCTCGCTTCGCTTGGGGTGACAACCCTCTTTTGGGATACTCTCGGAATATAGAAAAATTGAACGGTACTCAATCCGTTGGCATTAGGCTCGTGATTGATGAGTCAGTGCCTCACTTGATAGATCATGTAATTTGGATCTTGATACTGGACGGATAAAAATGGGCATCCCTGAAATTCGGAAGTGCTTTCGATAACGATGTGAGTAATGCCTTCTTTTTCTATTAGAGAAGAAAGCTGCATACAATCCTTATCTTGATAAAAGCAATTATTCAAAGTGATGCGCCGGTACCATTCGATGACATCGGAATCCTTGTAAGGGATGGATTTGAATTCGATGAACACGGGTGAGCCTGTTGCCAGCCTGAAATCCTGCATTTTGGTAGGAATAAGGTACAAGTTGGTAGGCTTTTTATTTTTTGATACGAAATTAAAAAGAGCGCGTTCGGGTATGTTTTCTTTGCGCATCAAATCTAGAGAAAACCGGCTTATCCCGCTGATTACTGCCAGGGAGATTAAGACCATGCTGATGACGTTGATTGTGATGAAGTTTAGCGAGGTGTGTGTGGCTATCTTATCGATGAGTAGATTTACAAAGCGAGCCAGCAAAATAGCTACTGAAAGAGGAACTAAAAAGGTTGAAATTCTCCACGGAAATATCAAAGCTAATGCGGAGTTGTGAGTGATAACCTGTAATACGGTTAAAAGAATTGCTGCACAAAACGGAATAAGGATGATGATCGAAGCCTGTTTTTTGCGGGTAACCCATAGGGCAGCGACTACAAACAAGATTTTGATTATGGCTGTAGCGTCACACCATTGTTCGACCACCGCGTGATGAGGAATGCGATATTCGATCAGAATTTGACGGGCTCGTTCCACTAAAGTGAGGTCATTTCCACCAAAGATAGATAGGGATTGGTACACAATGGGAGAAACCAGAATCAATGCCATGAATCCCAATGTCAGTGGGGGTGTCCATTTATGAGTGTCGCGGAAAAGGAGTACCATATAAGCTAAGGTTAAAACCGCAGCGCTGAGAAGATAGGTGGGATGAAAAATTGCAGCGAGACAGGCAGAAGCGATTGCCAAATAGGGGCGTTGGTCGAGAAACAAATAAATCGAAAACAGCAGGAATACCCCAAAGGTACTGGGTTGAAAGACGCTGCCCAGCATACGCTGGTCTGCAACACCGTCTTCCAGAACATAGGTCCAATTGACACCAATCAGGCGTGATAATGCAAACCTTAATCCAGCCGAATGAATCAAAAAGAACAGCGCGATGAAGAATAGTTTATGGGTGATGGATTTTTCGATAGGGAAAAGAAAACGTACTATACCATACAAGCTGAAAAAATAGATGCCCATCAGCAAAGCATAGTAACCATAAAAAATTGGTTCCCAAG
>JBDKUB010000230.1:0-3157 GCA_039679915.1 Anaerolineaceae bacterium | reverse complement strand
CTCTTGGGGCTGTCCTCATAAAAGACTGTCACCCCGAGCGAAGCGAGGGGTCTTTTTTATTGTTATATTAAGATATCTCGCTTCGCTCGATATGACATTTATGACTTTTTGGACAACCCTTGTCCTGAGGAAAGAGGCATGGAAAATAAAAGTCAACGTTTCCCCTCATTAAAATCTCTCCAAATTACGAGAAGGAACCGAGGAATGAAGTAATAATCACAAGTCTAAATCATAGTGAGCTTTGACAAACCAATTCACCCGATATCATAAAACAATTGTTCCCTGTAATTTACATTACCATTCGATTTCGTCGATAAATCATCTGCACTTGATAATCACCTAAAATCCTTCTAGTTTAGAAAAATCTGCTGCATCACCTGCCAACTTTACGATACCTTGTAATAATCCCAAGCGGTTCTGTCGCAGCGCCATTTCCTCCGTCATGACCAGGACTTCATCGAAAAACCGATTGATGAATGGAATCATGGGCAAAAAATTGTTCAAAAAAAGATCGATGGGGTTTTCCGTTTTTTCCTCAAGCATCCTCGTCTTCGCCCTATTCAAAGATAGAAATAATTTTTTTTCCGAGGGTTCGACAAATAGCTCTTCGTTTATCGGAAAATCCTGAGTAAATTCACGCGTAATTCGAACACAGCGTGCGAAAGCCGGCAAAATGGTATTCCAATCTGGGCGCTGGACCCAAGAGGATAATGCCGTAATCGATCTTTCCGAAGCTGATGGGTTTTCTCCATGCCTGCTCAATACCGCATCGACAACATCATAACGGTATCCTTGGTCGAGGAATAAATTGCGCATTCGCTCGACAATGAAAAAAACACAGGCATCGATTGCTTCATCTTCATAAGGAATTGGAAGCAATGCTGCTGCAGATTGTAATCCTTGCCTCACACTGAAATCCAACTTCCACCCCATTAATATTTGAACGAGTCCCAAAGCTGCTCGTCTCTGGGCAAAAGGATCTTTACTTCCAGAAGGAGCTAATCCGGCTGAAAATAGACCGGCTAACGTATCTAAACGATCAGCTATTCCAATAATCAACCCGGCTTGAGATTTTGGAAGTTCATCGCCCGAAAAACGGGGTAAGTAATGTTCGAATATGGCATCTGCCACGGCCGGTTTTTCACCCGATTGAAGGGCATAAAAACGCCCCATAATCCCTTGCAATGAAGTCATTTCTATCACCATCTGAGTAGCCAGGTCTGCTTTGCAAAGTTTCGCGGCTCTCAAGGCAATCGCTTTATCTTCCTCGGATAATCCCAATTTCGGGGATAATTCTTCGACCAACTTGACCACTCGATGAGTTTTATCCAACATTGAGCCTAGCTTTTCTTGAAAGACCAGTGTGTTCAAGCGAGATAAAAATTTTTCTAAGGGTTGTTTACTGTCTTCTTGGATAAAAAACGCCGCATCGCTAAATCGAGCACGGATCACATGTTCATTGCCGGACCTTACCATATCCAATCCACGTTTATGCCCGTTGCGGACAGCGATGAAATATGGCAGCAACTGGCCGTCATGCTCCACAGGAAAATACCGTTGATGTTTTTTCATCACCGAAATCAACACTTCTCGGGGTAACTGCAGATGAAATGACTCGAATTCACCACGCAATGCGGTGGGTGCTTCAACCAGATTGGTAACCTCCGCTAACAGTTGCGGGTCATTGGTGATTTCTCCCTCTGCATCAGTTGCAAGTTCGTCCACTTGACTCTCGATAACTTTCTTCCTCGTTTCGATATCCAGTAAAATCCCTTGTTCTTTCATATAATCGAAATAGGCTTGTGGCTCGGTTACTGTTATCTCTTCCGGCGGGTTGAAGCGCAAACCATGGCTTGTTCTCCCTGATTCGATTCCAGCATATTCAAAGGGAATGAGATTATTCCCTAAGAGAGCCAAAAACCATCGAATTGGACGTGAAAATGCGATATTACTGCTGTTCCAGCGCATGGATTTGTCGAAGTGGATTCCGGAAATCAGGTTTGGGAGTGTTTTACTTAAGACCTCTAAAGCCGATTCCCCCTTTCGAATCACTACAGCAGTTGCGTAATGTCCTCCTTCGATTTGGCGAATTTGCAATTGATCAACGGATACACCCCTACTGCGAGCAAATCCCTCTCCCGCTTTGGTTGGAGAACCATCGGGATTAAAAGCTTTATCAGCCGGTGGACCTTTGATTACCTGCTCGATATCCGGTTGTTGTATGTCGATTTCTTCGACGTAAAGCACAATCCGGCGCGGGGTTCCCATGACGGATATCTTTTTATAATTCAAGCGCAGTTCTTTCAACCAATCCGGTATTCGTTCCCGTAATTGGTCGATTGCATCGTCAAGGTCGGAAGCCGGCAATTCTTCCACGCCAATCTCCAGTAACAAGGAGCTGGTCGGTTGGGTATAAGGGAATCGGCTTTCCAAAACAGGCTTGGTTTTCTGCCCTGGCTGCCTAATCTCTGATTTACGCCCGTTTTGCTCTTTGCACCAGGGAAAACCTAATTGCCTGCGTTGTTCCAGATATGCTTCGGCAACCTGGCGGGAAAGGTCTCGCATACGCCCAAAAAATGCCTGCCTTTCGGTCACCCCGATCGCGCCGCGAGTATCCAATATGTTGAAGGTATGCGAACATTTAAGCACATAATCATGGGCTGGTAAAACCATCCCATTTTCCAGGCAGGCTTTAGCTTCCGCTTCGAATAATTCATACATCTGGCGCAACCGCTCTACATCGGCAACCTCAAAATAATAACGGCTGTGTTCCTGTTCGGCTTGCAGGTTTACGTCACCATCCGTCAGGGTTGCACTCCACTGGATATCTCTAAAACTGCTTACATTTTGGATTGCCATAGCAATTCTCTCGAGCCCATAGGTTATCTCTACCGATACCGGATCGAGCACCATCCCCCCGGCTTGTTGAAAATAGGTGAATTGGGTGATTTCCTGTCCATCCAGCCAAACCTCCCACCCTAATCCCCAAGCGCCTAATGCCGGAGATTCCCAATTATCCTCCACAAAGCGGATATCATGAAGCGAGGGGTCGATGCCAATAGCCTGCAACGATTGTAAATACAGCTCTTGAGGATTTCCGGGGTCGGGTTTCAAAATGACCTGGAATTGATAATGCATTTGGAGGCGATTGGGGTTT
>JBDKUB010000557.1:0-3627 GCA_039679915.1 Anaerolineaceae bacterium | reverse complement strand
TCATTTCGGTACGGATGGTTGGCGGGCTGTAATATCAGATACATTCACATTTCACAACTTGCGCATGGTAACCCAGGCAATTGCCGACGCAGTCAATTCGGGAACTTGGAATAATGGGACAGAAATTAAATCCGACCTCAACCAGCGCAATATAATCGTAGGTTTCGATACCCGTTTCCTTTCCGATCGTTATGCGATAGATGTCGCGCGGGTCTTGGCTGCCAATGGCTATACCGTGTTTTTGGCTCAATCGGATGCACCGACCCCAGCCATCTCATACATGGTGCGCCACATGCATGCCATGGCAGGAATTATGATCACGGCATCCCACAATGCCCCCCGCTATAATGGCGTTAAACTCAAAGCCGCATACGGCGGTTCTGCACTCAGCGAACAATGCCGGCGGGTTGAGGTCTATCTGAATGATAATGAAGAACGCTCCCGTGGGCCTAACCTGATGGACTATGACCAGGCTCGCAAACAGGGTCTAATCCAAAAATTCAATCCTCTACCTGCTTATTACGAGCATCTTCGAACGCTTATCGATTTTGATACGATCGCAGAGAACCCTCAGCGCCTGGTGGTCGACTCGATGTATGGATCCGGACGGGGTGTAATCAAAGGGATTTTGCAAGGCAGTGGTTGTGAAGTGATGGAAATTCGCGCAGAAATGAATCCGGGTTTTGGTGGGGTTCATCCAGAACCGATCATGGCCAACTTGGGCTCTCTGGCAGGTGCCATCAGCACACATATGGGAGATTTTGGGTTAGCTACCGAAGGCGATGCCGATCGGATTGGCGCAATGGATGAGCGGGGAAATTTCGTCGATCCCCATAAGATCATGGCACTGGCATTAAGACACCTGGTGGAAAAACGAGGTTGGAAAGGACCTGTTGTACGCACGGTTTCCACAACCCGGATGATCGACCGATTAGCCAAACTATATGATATTCCCGTATATGAAACCCCGGTCGGATTTAATTACATTGCCGACTATATGCTCAAAGAAGATATATTAATCGGCGGCGAAGAATCGGGCGGTATTTCTTTTAGAGGCCATATCCCTGAAGGCGACGGTATTTTATTGGGATTACTGCTCATCGAGATTGTGGCTTCTAATGGCGCCTCTCTCAATGAGTTAGTGACCGATTTGCTAAATAAAGTTGGTCCGGCCGTCTATCAGCGAAATGATATACGTCTGAACCACCCCGTTGCAAAAGATCGCATGATCAAGATACTCGTCGATCAAGCCCCTCAGCAAATAGCTGATGCAAATCTGGAAAAAATTACCACCATCGATGGCGTTAAATATATTTTTTCTGATGATTCATGGTTGTTGATCCGCCCTTCCGGCACTGAACCGGTATTAAGAGTATATGCCGAAGGCCGTGACCAAAACATGGTACAAGCATTGATCGGCTTCGGTAAGCAAATTGCAGAGACTTGTACATAACCAATAAGAAAGGTGAAGACGTAAAATCTTCACCTTCGATTTCGGTTGATTCAATTATCTTACCGCGAGATTCGCAGCAATATTCTTTACATGAATGACAAACCAACCTATCAGATAGTAATCACCAGCTTAATTCAATCAAATAAACCTTGAAGCATCGGTTGGTCTAGTTTGCCATCCTCAAGCGGCGCGCCAGGAATATTACAACCAACAGAACCACCGCCATTCCCAATAATCCGGGGATGCCCACTTCGTCGGCAAAACCGGTGGTAGGCAGAGCGGTCGCGGTAGCAACTGCAACCGAAGTCACTGCACTAGTTTGTTGCGCCTGAGCTGCCTGGGTCAATAACGCAGCTACAGTTGCGGTACGAGGATCTTGGGTCGGCGCAGCGACGACCACAACTTCAGTCGCCTCTACCACGACTGGGGTAGGCGTTGCCGTTGGAACGACTACTACTTCCGTAGGTACCGGCGTGGCTGTGTAAGCTGAGGCAACTTGAGTCTGGATAAGCGACTCGGCTATTTGAGTGTTCTGGGCATTGATCTGCTCTAATTGGGCGGCTTCTTTTTTGTTTTGATTGGGAAGATACCACAAAGCATAGGCAGCTATACAAGCCACTGCCAAAAGTGTGATCGCACCCAGAATGCCTGCAACGACAATAAATGGGCGGTTGCTTGGAGTTTCGGGGGAAGACACATCCTCCACACCCAGATCCTCGTCTGAATCCATATCGATATTATCAAATGCCATAGTTTTCTCCTCCTCGAAAATTCCTCCGCCGAGACCTCAGTGCTCGATTCGAGTGTTACTCTAAAACTTCTAAATTTACCAAAGGTACAATTGCTTGAACGCCATCTTCTAATTGTATTTCACCAGCAACTCCATTAACACCGCTTTGAAATGTCGTCATTCCTGGGCGGATTCTAACCAATTTTCCGACTTTTCCAGTATAAGGTGCACGGACAATCTTTACCAGTTGTCCAGCCACATAATCGATCGATGGGTGTGGATTGGGCATATTTTCCGCAGCCGGTAAAGGAATAACAACTTCCGGGCGGTCACCGCTTGCATGATTCCAGGGTTCGGCGTTGATATTGACCTCACGTTTATCATTCGAAGCCAACAATTTATAGGCAGCCGAATTCATGGGGATATTCCCTACACCATCGATAACAATAATCGGGAAAGGCATTTGTTGCGCTTCCTGTATAAGCTCAGGGGGTAAACTGGATAATATCATCCCTCGCACAGGTAAACTGGCAGCAGCATTCAAGGTTTCCAAATCGTTGCATTGGCCAGCTAAAATTACTGCCCCTTTCAAGCTTACGGTTAACTGATGCGCTGCAAGAACATCCTTTGCATCGGAAGATACAACGGATAATAGACCAAAATCGATCGAGCCATTCCCCCACACACCTTGCACCAGCGCCCCGCAAGTTTCGATGATCACACCTCGCTCTTCGATCAATTCCTTCACAACCCCCGGTAAGCCAGCCTTTACTTCATAAGGGGCATTGGCTATTTCGATGAATATTTGTCCGTCCAAGGTGAGAATTATTTTGCCATCTTTTGGGGCTCGCAAAACTCGTTTAGCAAAACCAACCGGACCTGCCAGAATATCGCCCTCAGCTACTTGCATGTCCTCTTTACACTTAATGTATTTATCGGAGTTTTTAGTGGTGACACCCAATGCTTTCGGCACATCTAAAATCATACATTGAGGGAAAAGAGTCGTTTCTGCTACGACATCCGTTGCAGATACCTGTTGGCCTTTTTTCACAAGAACTCTGCCAGGTACGGGTAAAATGCGTTCACGCTGGATAATAGTAAAAGGATGAATGCGGGCTACATTTGTTACCATAATTTATCTCGATATCTCTTGATGATGCAAGATAAATGCCATCTCATCGATCCAAAGCCGATAACCACCGTTTATTTCTTTCGCCTTGCTTGACCGGGTCGCTTGAAAAGCGCAGCGGTCGCCCGCGGGCGTCGATGATTACACCGAATTCGCCGCCAACAACTTTGAGTCGTCCGCCGCGTCCCTTACCGCCCATGCCAACATCATAACCATGGAGAGGACGCAATTGTAGATTAACCGATTGACCGGGCTGTATAGGCAGCACTTCCAAGGCACCTGCTTGAATATCTTGCACGGTTTCATCCCCATTTT
>JBDKUB010000586.1:0-2490 GCA_039679915.1 Anaerolineaceae bacterium | reverse complement strand
TATTGTCTCAGCCGCCACGTTATATGGCGGCACCTATAACCAATTCGCGTATACCCTGCCTCGCCTTGGCATTCAAGTAACCTTTGTCGACCCTCGCGACCCGGTCAATTTTCAAAAAGCCATCTTGCCCAACACCCGCCTGATCTATGGGGAAACCCTCGGGAATCCGCGCATCTATGTCTTTCCCTTCGAGCAGGTCGCTGAAATTGCTCACCGCCACCAGATTCCGTTGGTGATTGATAATACCTTCGCTACCCCCTATCTTTGCCGTCCGTTCGAATGGGGGGCTCATATCGTACTGCATTCCACCACCAAATTCATTGGCGGGCACGGTACTTCGAGTGGCGGTCTCATTGTGGATGGGGGTAATCTCCCCTGGAAAACCAATCCGCGTTTTCCTATTTTCAACGAACCGGATGAAAGTTATCATGGGTTGATTTACGCTGACCTGGGAGCTTCAGCTTTCATCACCAAAGCTCGCGTCCAGATGCAGCGCGATATCGGCGCCTGCCCATCCCCCATCAATTCGTGGCTGCTTCTGCAAGGCGTGGAGACACTCAGTCTGCGGATGGAGCGCCATGTCCAAAATGCTCAGGCTGTAGCAGAGTTCTTAGAGAAGCACCCGCGTGTCGCTTGGGTAACCTATCCGGGTTTGAAGAGCCACCCCGATCATCAGGCAGCGCAGAAATATGTGCCTAAAGGCGCTGGGGCTGTGCTTGGCTTTGGCGTGAAAGGCGGTTTAGAAGCCGGCCGTCATTTCATCGAACGCCTGCAGCTTTTCAGCCACCTTGCCAATATCGGCGATGCCAAGAGCCTGGCAATCCACCCTGCCAGCACTACCCATGCTCAACTCACCCCTGTACAGCAGCTCGAAGCCGGCGTAACTCCCGACTTCATCCGCCTGAGCATCGGCCTGGAAGATATCGAAGATATTTTATGGGATCTAGAGCAGGCACTTTCGTAAACATTCAACGGTTTTTACACCCAGAGGTACACTATGCCCGTCACCATTCCTGAAACCCTACCCGCTTTGAAAATCCTGCAAAACGAGAATATCTTTATCATGGGACAGCAGAGCGCCGGACAGCAGGATATCCGTCCGCTAAAGCTGGCTATCCTCAACTTGATGCCCACCAAGATCACTACAGAAACCCAATTACTGCGCTTGATCAGCAACACCTCCCTGCAAGTCGATATCACCTTATTACATATGGAATCGCACGAATCCAAAAACACACCTCAGGAACACCTTTTGGCACACTACAGGACCTTCCCGGAGATACGCTCACAAAAATTCGATGGACTGATCATTACCGGTGCGCCGGTTGAAAACCTGCCCTTTGAAGAAGTAGACTACTGGCATGAATTGACTGACCTCATGGACTGGCAGGAAACGCATGTCTTTTCCACATTTTACATTTGCTGGGGGGCTCAGGCGGGTCTTTACTACTATTATGGCATTCCTAAGTACCCACTGCCGCAAAAGATGTTTGGGGTATTCCCCCACCGTGTGCTGGTCAAAGACGAGCGTTTACTGCGCGGCTTCGATGATGTGTTCTTTGCACCTCACTCACGCCATACCGAAATCCGCCGCAATGACATCCTCCAGGAGCCCAAATTGGAGCTGTTGGCTGAATCGGACGAGGCGGGGATTTATATCGTCGCCTCGCGTGACCGACGCCATTTCTTCATCACCGGTCATTCCGAATACGATCCGCTCACGTTGAAAAACGAATACGACCGTGATGTCAATAAGGGCTTGCCGATTGCCATCCCTAAGCATTATTATCCTAATGATGATCCCACCCAGCCGCCGCTGGTGCGTTGGCGCAGTCATGCCAACCTGTTGTTCTCGAATTGGCTGAATTATTATGTGTACCAGGTCACGCCGTATGATTTGAAGATGATTCCTGAGGGGGGTACATATCGAGAGATATGATAGGTGAAATTACAGGGTAAATGGCTTTTGTGGGTTGATGCCCAGATAGGTATTCCTTCTCCCACTGGAGAAGAAGGGAAAACCAATTTATCGAGATATCCTTTCCCCCTTCCATTGGGGGAGGAAATGGGAGATTATTGATGCCTATCAGCCAATTGATAGGTAACATCGGTATTTATCTTTTATTCGAAATATTCTGCTATTGGACTGTCAAATGGGAATTTCTTGATATTTTTTTACCATCTCTCTCAGTATTTTTATTTGACAATCGAAGGACAATAGGTTAAATTTGAATAGCGCTTCGTTACGATAATTCATTGCTATATAAAATCTCTACTCCGGAGGCCTTATGGATAACAACCGTAGAAGATCAGGGGCTGGATGGATTTCATTATTCGTGTTGATTATTTCTATTTCCCTCATGCTGAGTTGCTCGCTCTTCGGCAGCATTGGGCAAAGTCCTACCGCAACCATCCCCCCAATCCAGTCGCCCTTGGTCACAGTCCTGGTAGTGGTCCAGTCGCCCACCCCTGAGGCGACGCTGCCTTCCA
>JBDKUB010000393.1:0-3066 GCA_039679915.1 Anaerolineaceae bacterium | reverse complement strand
CGATTAACTCATTGCTAAGGATATTTATTTTACCGACTTGTTTACGATTATTATTCAGTGATTTCGTTGATTAATATAACAATACACTATTTTATTATTTTGTCAAGCAGACGGGCATTGATTTTCCGATTTCGTTGGCTATGTCTATTTTATACTGAATTTCAGTATAGAAGAGTTAGTGGTCTATATTAGCTTATGAATAATTAGTCAATATAAAGAAGATGAAACCGTAACAACGACTTATGTCATTATTTTCCTTAAACAAGGGGCTGTCTCAAAAGAAGATTGTCACCTCGAGCGAAGCGAGAGGTTTTTTCATAATTCTAATTGAATTTTTCGCTGCTCCTTCGCTACGCTCAGGACATGGTTCGACATGATATTTTTGACTTTTTAGTCAGTCCCTAAAACAAATAATCCATCTCATTATGAAAGATCACTGAAAATATCAGGATATTTTAAAGATAATAACACGTCCTATAAAGTATGGTTGCTACTTAGAGATGAGTATTTTTGATTTTAGATCTCCCCCCAACCAAGAATCGAATTATGCCTTACCTAACCAGACTTCAATTTGATGCTCTTCACCTGGTAAGTTGGGTGGAAGGCAATTTCCTGATAAAGTTTTACCATCGAAAGTGATTCTGCGGATGCCTTTGCAGATGTGCAGGGGATTATGCACCTGGATATGATACAGTTGCCCGCGGAATTTTCTTTCTGCAGTAAAGCCATCCCAAGAAGAGGGGATGCAGGGATCGATGCATAAGCCGTTATATTCAGGACGTATGCCGAGGATCCATTGTGTAGCTGCTAGATAACACCATGAAGCAGCTCCAGTCAGCCAGGAATTGCGCGCCAACCCAAATTGGGGATGTTCATCGCCTAGTATGTTTTGAGCATAGACATAAGGTTCACATTCGTAGATTTCAATCATGTCATTTCTGCTGGCTGGGTTGATCTGACAATAATATTGGTATGCACGTTCCCCATTCCCCAGCAGGGTTTCTGCAATAATCGCCCAAGGGTTTGGATGGACAAAAATGCCCCCATTCTCTTTTGCACCAGGCGGGAAAGTGGTGATTCCCCCATATTTTGGATTATAGCCGTCGAAGCCGGGCGATGATAGTTTGATGCCGTACTGTGTATTTAGCTTATAAAACACAGAGTCCATTGCTATCTTTGCCCGTTCGGGCGATGCAAAACCTGAGATCACCTGCCAGGATTGCCCATTGAGGTAGATTTGCCCATAGCTATTTTTTGATGAACCCATTGGGGTTCCTTCGTCGTCAATATAGCGGATGTACCACAGGCCGTCCCAGGCAACTGCATTGATGCGCGATTTCATTGTATTGTATAGGTCTTGGTATGCCTTTACTGATGGAGTGTCGCCTACTAGATCTAGCCAATCGATCATTTCGAGCAAAGCTTTCCCAAACAAATTTGTTGTAAACAGCGACTCCGCACCGGCTGGTAAATTGACTGTGTCATTCCAATCGGCAAAACCGAGTAGGGGTAAGCCATGTTTACCTGTATTTTGGCTGGTAAATGCTAGACCGCGTTTTAAATGCTCTAACACGGAGGCTTCAGCTAAATCATTTCCTTGATTATCTTTTTCATAAAAAGGGATATGTTGGTCCATGAAAGAGAAATCGCCGGTTTCTTTTAGATAAGCTGTGACTGCCAGGATAGTCCATAAGTGATCGTCGGAATAATAATGGGGGCGGTCCTCATATTCAATCGAATCGCCAGCACTACCCTCCATGGTCAAGGGATTGAATTGGTGCATTGAGGACCCATCACTTTTTTGGAACGACAATAAGGTAGTGATGAAGTCCTTTGCTTCTTGGGGAACAGAAGCCACAACAGACATCACATCCTGCGACGAATCACGGATGCCAATGCCGCGAGACCCTAGTCCGAGCTGATAATAAGAGAGGTAGCGCGACCATGTCTTGGTCACATAACACTGCCTTGGGTTATAAATATTGAGCATCCCGTTCATCAGGCTGTCGGGTGTATTGACTTGGACCACGGAAAGATACTCATCCCAAAAAGTTTGCAGGGTTTGGAGTTCCGCTTCGATGGATTCGGGCATACGATAGCGCTCGATATTTGGGTGCGCGCTCTGGATATTTTCTGCTTGCCCCAATTGGGTAATCAAATGGCGGGTTTCTCCAGGCTGGAGCATTCCTAGATGATGGAGCAGGGCGGCAATATTATCACCACGCTGTGCCTGGCTATTTCCCAACTCAGGGCTTTGTAAACTGAGGGGCGATTTGAATGTACCGTATTCGTTATCGCCAAGAAAATATTGTCTATCCGTTTCGAAAGAGGAAGCCGGTAGATTGGATGTAAGATAATTAATGCGCGTATCCCGGTACATGAAAGGATATTGCACCAAGATAGTAAAATTGCCATCCTGAATCGCCCGGCTTTGCATGGTTTGGGGTACCCAATCCGCATTGGTGAATTGTTTCAAGGCATCCGGGTGGGTGTATTCGACAACCGGGATAACATCGATTGAAATGGGATATCGATTAATGTTGGTGATATGGATATCCCGCAATTCACAAGAACCATTCAATGGTACGAAAATGGTCACCTGGGAGCGCACACCATAGCCTTCGCTGATGATACGGGTATACCCTAAACCAATGTGACATTCAAAGCGTTGCAAGGGGTCGAGGGTGGGAACGAAAAAAGGGGAAAAAACCAAATATCCATTTTCATTGAGAAGCCGCAGGTAGAGCGTTTCACCCTTAAAATCCGAGGCAGGCATTTGTTGGATGTACTTGGTGATGCGATTGAAAGTAGGGTCATCTTTACAGATGAGCGCACCCCCGGTGTGGTCGACGAAGCCGCCGAATTGGCGCGTGCCAATGTAATTGATCCATTTCACCGGGGCGCGCGGATCTGTGATGACATATTCTCGGTTTGTCTCATCGAAAAATCCGTAGCGCATGGTGTTCTCACGAAACCTTATTCTAATCAGGGTTTGCCAACATGGACGGAAACGTGCACTTCTTTGATGTTTGACGGAGGGATTGGGATAACCGTTCCGGAGATTGG
>JBDKUB010000073.1:0-2800 GCA_039679915.1 Anaerolineaceae bacterium | reverse complement strand
TAATTCAAAGAAGGGAGAATACAATGTCTAACGATAAAAAAGTTAAATTATTGGGACGAATTATTATTACAGGCAATATCGAATGCAAAACCGGCCTTCATATTGGCGGTAGCGCAGGCACATTATCCATCGGAAACGTCGATATGCCGGTGATCCGGAATGCCATCAACGGACAACCCTATATTCCCGGTTCATCCTTGAAAGGGAAATTACGCTCATTGAGTGAAAAATACACCGGCGCGCCTCAAAACCAACCCGTCGGTAAAGGTGTGCGAATGCACGTCGCAAAATCAATGGAGGATTATAAAAATTATTGGGTCAATCCCATCTTTGGAATAACGGGCGATGCTTTACCTGACCTGGATACTCCAAATCGATTGATTGTACGTGATGTCCCCTTATCGATTGATTCAGAAAGTAAGCTGCGTGGCGCCCGAACTGACATGCCTTACACCGAGGTTAAATGGGAGGCGGTTATCGATCGGGTGACTAGTGCGGCATCGCCCCGCCAAACCGAACGTGTCCCTGCCGGCGCTGTTTTTGGACCTATGGAATTGGTATTCAATGCTTTTTCGAAAGAAGATGCCAATCTTTTTGGTAATGTTTTAACCGCAATGCAACTGCTTGAAGGTGATTACCTGGGAGGGCAAGGGTCAAGAGGCAGCGGACAGATCAGTTTTATCACGTTACAAGTTTGTGTTTACAGTGGAGAAAATTATGTAAAACACGAAGATGCCCGGTTTAGCGAATTAAATTTGGCAGAATTGATTGAGAAAAAGGCGGATTTAATTGAGTGGGTATCTGCTTCTCTGGCAGGTTAGGAGGGTGCTATGGCTATTTTCGATCTGACCCTGAACGGTCCTTTGCACCAGGGTGAGTTTGTTGGCATCGAACGCGAATCCGTCCTCGATTGGATCCCATCGGATACTCTATGGGCAGCCATTGTGAGCGCCTGGAACGCTTTGGGATTCGATGCTTCTGAACGCCTCATGGATTGCAAAGATGGAAGTTCATATGCACCCTTCATTATTACTTCTGCATTCCCGAGGGCAGGGGTAGTGCGATTTTACCCTGCCCCACCACGCTTGCCAGAACACGCTGGAATGAAAGACAAAGGAAAAGCCAGTAAAAAAATTCGCCTGATTTCTCAAAACGTATTGCACGATTTATCAGCCGGGAAAACACCCGAAAATCAAGATGATTGTTTTATTCATGGGGGCAGCGTTTGGCTTTCTTCTTCAGAGCGGAATTCGATTCAATCTTTGTTCGAAGAAGATGAAGACGGAAGACCGGTCTTATGGCGAAAACAAATCGTCCCTCATGTAACCGTCGACCGCATGAGTAACACCTCCAATTTATTTCACACCGGGCATATGGTTTTCTCCAAAGATTGCGGTTTTTGGTTTGCAGCCCGCGGCAAAATCGATTGGGTCTGTGAATCTTTGAATTATTTGTCCCAAAGCGGTCTGGGTGGACTTCGCTCCACCGGCCACGGAGCATTTTCATGGAAGCAAGATCCTTCAGATTTACCTAAAGCGGATTCCGGATGGGGTCTATGTTTATCACGCTACGCTCCGCTATCCGAGGAAGAAATCATCAATGGTTTACAAGCGTACCATTCCGCTTACCGATTGATTACCGTCGGGGGGTGGTGTCAGGATGACCAAAACCACCCTTGGCGAAGACGCTCAGTGCGGCTTGTGGCTGAAGGAGCTTTGCTGCCTGCTAATACCAAAGGCAAATTGGTAGATGTACATCCGGTTGCCCCCGAAGCGTGGCTGGGACCTCAGCGTCCGGTTTGGCGGAACGGCATTGCTTTTTTGATTCCAGCCGGTAAATTAGTGGAGGCCATATGAAATATCAAGTGACAATAAGGACGATTACCCCCCTCCATATCGGAGATGGCGAGACCCTGATCAAGGATTATGATTTTTATTCCAATATCAAATCGGGTGAAACCTACATCCTAAACCAAGATGCAATTTACGGGCATGAATTTGAATCGCAGGGAGCTAAAGCGCGGCTAGAAGTACCCGCCGCCCGCTTATTATCGGCAGATAAATTTCATTCTAGTTCTCCCTATGTGCGCTACGTTATCAAAGGCGCTACCGATAAGAATGTATTTGCCCAACAAATCAAGGATGTTTATGGAAACGCCTATATTCCAGGTTCATCCCTTAAGGGCGCTATCCGCACAGCACTCATGGCTTATGCCATTAATAAGGGCATCTATAAACCCAAAAAGGATAACCTTGGCAGTGGTGAGAAATATGCTGCCCAAAATTGGGAAAAAGAATTTTTTGGGGATGATCCCAATCACGATTGGCTGCGGGTTCTTTTAGTCAGTGACAGCGCTCCTCCTGCTTCGGTCCCGTCGCCATTTGTTCTCATCAATGCCCGGGTCGAAACCGGCGATAATAAAGGCTCTCCGGTTGTAGTTGAAGCGATCGATCGAAAAATAAACTTTCAAACCGAGATCACCATCGACGAATTGGCTTTAAAAATGGCAGACAAACATCCCAATGAATTAGATTGGGAAAAAGCAAAATTCTTCTTTGTCAATCTCATTCCCATTTTGAAAGAAATCAGTAAAAAAAGGATTGCTTTAGAACTCGCAGCAGCGAAAGCCAAGGGGTTGATTGAAATGGAAAATCACTATAATCAGATGCAATCGCTATTAGCAAAAACGAGAGAGGAAAATATTGCTTTCATACAAATGGGTTGGGGTACCGGGTGGACTGGCACAACGATTGGTCCCTGGTTGGAAGAAGGTTTATCCAATGAAATCCGTCAGCGTTTC
>JBDKUB010000358.1:0-1995 GCA_039679915.1 Anaerolineaceae bacterium | reverse complement strand
TGCGGGGATCAAGCCGTCTATTATTGACCAACGAACCTCCCGAATTACACGATTTACCTTATCCTTTGCAAACAGATGGAAGCCGTTTGGCAGAGGGGATTGTATCTCGAAAAAAACAACTCTTACCCGTAGTGTTAGGCTTGTTAGAAAGCTAATTATCGATTATTTAGGAGCATAAAATGTGGCAAGAATACTACAATGTTAAAACCATCGAAGAGGGTCTTGATATCCTTGCTGAACGAGGTAAACGTGCCCGGATTGTTGCCGGCGCGACCGATTTAATTCTGGAAATGGAGCGCGGTGTTCGCACAGGAATCGATACATTAATCGATATTTCGCGTATTCCCGATTTGAATTGCATCACCCTGGATGAAGATGAGGTTATTCACCTGGGACCTATGGTAACGCATAACCATTGTGTAGCGTCAAAACTCATTGTCGAACATGCTTTTCCTTTGGCTTGTGCTGCCTGGCAGGTGGGCGCTCCCCAAATTCGTAACCGCGGCACAGTGGCAGGCAACCTGATAACAGCCTCACCAGCCAATGACACGATTTCCCCCCTTATGGCGTTGGGGGCTAAGGTTACCTTGGCTTCCAAACAGGGAGAGCGGGTCGTGCCTCTGGAAGATTTTTATACCGGTGTCCGTGAAACCGTCATGCGTCCGGATGAAATTCTGGTAGATATCGCTTTTCCGGCTATGGCGAGTAATCAGCGGGGTACGTTCATGAAATTAGGATTGCGCCAGGCACAGGCGATTTCCCTGGTGAATGCCGCCATAATTTTACATTTTAGCCAGGATGCCAAGGCAGATATAACTCAAAGCCCTGTTGAGCGGGCGGTTATTACCCTGGGGGCTGTGGCGCCAACGATTATCCATGCTGTTGAGGCTGAATCTTTCCTGGCGAACAAAGTATTGGATGAGGCAACGATTGCCCGGGCAGCCGAACTTGCCCTGAAAGCTGCCAGACCGATCGACGATTTGCGCAGTCCTGCGGATTATCGGGCTGAAATGGTGCGAGTCTGCGTTTTACACGGGCTGCAATCCTTGAAAAAGCAGGAAGAACGGGCAGCCTTTCCCAGTGAACCAATTTTGTTGTGGGGTCATAAAGGCAACTGCATCACGCCGCCTTTGAGCGCCTCCAGCCGGCATATGGATAGCTCTCCCAATATCAATACCCATATCAATGGATATGAATATCATTTTAATCAGGGAGCAGATAAAACATTATTGCGCTTGATTCGGGAAGAGGCGCAATTAACCGGAACCAAAGAAGGCTGTGCAGAGGGTGAGTGCGGGGCTTGCACAGTCTATATGGATGGCATGGCAGTGATGAGCTGTTTAGTGCCGGCGCCGCGTGCTCACGAAGCGAACATAGTAACCATCGAAGGGATTGCTCAAAATGGTGAACTTCATCCGGTGCAGCAAGCCTTTGTGGATGAGGGGGCTGTACAGTGCGGATATTGTACGCCCGGATTCATCATGTCGGCGGTTAAGTTATTGGAAGAATGCCCGCACCCGTCTCAAGAACAAATCAAGCAGGCGATAACCGGTAATCTATGCCGCTGTACCGGTTATTATGCAATCGTTTCTGCGATTGATAAAGCTGCCCAAAGCGAGGTGGTAGATGACAAAATACACGCAATATAGCCGGCGTGCTTCGGAAAAACCAAGACCTTGGCGCGTGCACCCCATCTGGCGGGGAATAGGATGCATCTTGATGGTCCTCATTCCGGTTATGTCATATGCAGGTGCATATCTGCTGGTACAAATGGATAGAAAAAATGGTTGGATACCCATACCAAGGGAATTTGCCGTGACGGTTACGATTCCATTGGTGAATTATCGGGTACCCTATCTATGGGCGAATTTAATCGTCGCGTTTGTTTTAGCCATGCTGGGCTTTGCGGTGTTGATATCGCTTTATTCACTTGCGTATCGTGCCGTGGGTCCTCAAGGCTCCCCCTTAGATGCTCCTCCGCAGCGAGGGAAAGTA
>JBDKUB010000233.1:0-2021 GCA_039679915.1 Anaerolineaceae bacterium | reverse complement strand
TGATCGGCCATATCAATCCGAGTTCATCATTGTGTTCTTCGGCAACACAAGCCAGACAACGCCCACTGCCAATACCATAGGAACCCATGATGATCGGTTTTTCCAGACCATCCTTATCCAGGAAAGTACAGCCCATTGCGTCGCTGTAACGTGTGCCGAGCTTGAAGATATTACCTGCTTCGACACCCCGTACCTCTCGTAAACTTCCGCCACATTGAATGCACAAATTACCTTCTTGGGCTAAGGTGATATCGGTCACGATATCTGCGGAGTAATCCCGCCCAAAATTAACATTCCGCAGGTGGTAGCCCTCTTCGTTAGCCCCGGCGACCAGATTGGGCGATAGGGGGATGAGATCGTCGACGACGACGAGAGTGTCTTTCAAACCTACCGGTGATGCATATCCAGGTTCTGCACCTACCGCGCGGATTTCTTCCTCGGTTGCCGGGCGTAGTTCTTTGGCTTTCACCGCGTTGGATAATTTCGTTTCGTTGACCTCCATATCGCCGCGAACCACAGCAAAGACGAATTTGTCGATGGTTTCGACGCCTTGAGGAATGGTCGCCATCATGAAGACGGCTTTGGCTGTTTTGGATTCGGGAATATCGAGAAACCTGGCTAAATCAGCAATGGTTTTACAATCGGGAGTGGCAACTTTCTCCACTGGTAACATTTTTTCTTCGGGGGGGGTATTTTTTTTGAATGGAGCCATCTGACGGTTAGCGGAATAACCACATTGATCACAAAGAAGCAAAGTATCTTCTCCGATGGGGGTTAGATACATATACTCATGTGCCATCTTGCCACCCATCATACCTACATCTGATTTCACAGCAATGACCGGTAAATCACAGCGATTGAAGATGTTGAAATACGCCTGATAATGGTTGCGGTATTGTTTATCCAAACCTTCCCAATCGGCATCCAGGCTGTAACTGTCTTTCATGGTGAATTCCCGGACGCGAATCAAACCTGCGCGTGGGCGAGGATCGTCCCGCCATTTGGTTTGGATATGGTAGATTAGCCGGGGAAGCTGCCGATAAGAACGGATTTCTTTGCGTACCAGGTCGGAAACGACCTCTTCATGGGTCATCGCCAGGACCATGTCGCGGTTGTTTTTGTCTTTGAACCGTCCCATCTCACTCCCGATCTGATACCAACGTCCGGTCTCTTTCCAAATATCTGCCGGATGAACTACTGGCATGGTCAATTCTTGTCCGCCAATGGCATTGATTTCTTCGCGAATGATATTTTCGATTTTATTGAGTGAGCGACGAGCAAGGGGCATATAACTGAAAATTCCGGCTGCCAACTGCCGAATAAAACCCGCTCGGAGAAGCAAGCGATGACTGGCAACATCGGCTTCTGAAGGCGTCTCACGTAAGGTTTGACCAAATAATTGAGACATGCGCATAGGGCGATCTCCTCAAAAAAAATAGCCCTCTGGTAGGCTTTCCTTCCAGAGGGCATTAGGTAATGGTGAAATATGCCTGCCACCTGCTCCCTACGCGAGGAAAGCCCGGGTGTTGTTTCGTGGGCTAGGAGCTGGAGACGGCAAGCAGGTAATCTTATACATGTGTTTCTTAGTTTACCATCGGTTTATAACCTGTCAAGACTTTTTCGAGTAGTCCATAGCGCAAGCTCTTTTCTACCCAGATTAAACGGATAATTTTTTTAGAAACGCTTTTCATCCCATGGCTGTACTCGCAATGTCAAAAGGCATTTCTGTTATATGAAAAAACAAATCAAATCTACGATAGAAAGCCCTTACTGAGATATAAATCACTACCCGGTTAACCTCATTAACCCAGCCTCACGTGCCATTCGAACGGCTTCTTCATATTCCTCATATTTTATCCGACGGTTGAGTTTGGGGTATTGGCTGGCATTGTATGCCGGGCGGTATTGATCCATGAGGTTTAGATAGGTGTGGGGTGATATCTCGTTGGCTAAAAATTGCACGGTTTCTTGCACGCCTGCCAATCCATTTGGTAATACCAATAAACGGACCAGCAAACCGC
>JBDKUB010000547.1:0-2996 GCA_039679915.1 Anaerolineaceae bacterium | reverse complement strand
GAATACGTAATCATAGAGGGTTGGGGAGCCCGTAATCGAATCGATGAGCCTGTTTTCTCCTTCCAGTGCCCCTAAATGCAATTCCCAAAATCCATCGCTACTTTTAATAAAAAGGAATTCATTGGAGCTTACCCAGGTTACATTGCCAACGCCATTCGTATCTTCTATGAGAGGCCGGAAGTTTTTATTCAGGTCTCCTAATTGGATTGTGATCGGTTCACCGATATAGATTACATAATGTTGAGAATCGGGTACCCAACCGTAGAATGCGACATATTGATTGCTGGTTAATAACACGTCGTTGGCTCCGCTCGGTTCGGCAAGGTGCAATTCGAGTTGTTTCTGTTCCGATTCCATGGGAATGCTGGTATATATGACATGGGAAAAATCAGGTGAAAATGCATTTTCGACACTACCGAAAGGAGCAACCATGATGCTGCCAAGCTGAATAGCGCTGTTTCCATCGGTGGGTATTGACCATAATGTGGTTGCTTGTTGAGGCATCCCTAATGGGTCAGCGGGAGGGATTACTACCCGCAAGGAACTGGAATCGGCTGCCCAAATCGGTAAAGCATAGTAGCTGTATTCACTGTAAGTGGAAACCAAATCATAGGTGAGCACTTCCCTGCGGTTGCTTCCATCGGAATTGACTAGGGAGATGGTTGTGGGGCTAATAATGGCAATTTGTTTACCATTCGGTGAGTAAACGAATTCGCCGCCTTGTCCGCTGGGAAGCAAGGTTTGCTTTTCGTTTGTATCGATATTGACCAGCCTCAAATCGTCAAGAAGAGCCAATCCGGGACCTTCGAAAGTTTGTCGGGTGTTATACGCCAGAATATGGGTGCTGGGGACGAAATCGAAATGATAGGGAACCAACGATTTGGCATTTTCGAGCCATTTATCTCTATCGTAATTATTGAATTCATCGACACTGACACACATCTGCTGTTCATGGGTTTCTGTATTGACAACCCACAATTCAGAATGGTAATCGTCGATGCCATGTTCGAACGCTACATATTCTCCATCCGAAGATAATGCCAGACGAAGGACA
The DNA here is from genome assembly GCA_039679915.1 of Anaerolineaceae bacterium. GTDB lineage: Bacteria > Chloroflexota > Anaerolineae > Anaerolineales > UBA4823 > JAAZNS01. Next base: position 1,942 of record JBDKUB010000547.1, on the reverse strand, counting down.
TTGCCGATATCCGTGACTGGAGCAGTAGAATCCCCAGCCCGCCATAACCACACATTACCCTCTTTGATGTAAGCAACAGTTAGGATGGGTTGAGGTTCTTCTACGACGGATTGGGATTCGGGCGAATCTGAAGGAGATACCGTCTCGATTCCGAGAGGTACAACCGGTGTAATGACTACTGGAGAATTCGTAGGCGTGGAGGGGGCTGTCGATTTAAACACGCCGCATGACAAAGTCGCTGCTACAACAATGACGATAATAAGCATAGCACCGGCGTTTTTCAATTTATCCATATTGACCTCGTTATTGATGTGAGATGATTGCCTTTTCTGGGTGCAGTTCCAGCAGATATTAGCCTTTCTTTTTTGAAGGGGATTTTCAGCAGGTGCACTTAAAGATCCAGATAGCGAGAGTCATCGATTTCCTTTTGTAAGTCTTCTTCCGATTGGTGAATAGAAGACTCTGATTTTTGTTGCGATTTGGCGTTTAATAAAGCTACCTCGAAATCAGCTTTATTGACCGGATGAATTATGACCCATTTTCCACAATATGGGCAGGGTAGTAATGAACCGAATAGCAGGTTGATTTTAAAAAAAGGGATGCTAAACGGGAGGCCGCATTTAGGGCAGATTGTGCCTCCCAAGCCGCCCATCTTTTTGGGTAGAATAATCTGTTTCGGTTTCCCACGCCGAAATATCAAAGGCAGGGCAAAAGATATCAATATCGCCAGTAAGACCAAACCGATTATCGGAATGGTAATTTTGATCGCCGCTTGCCAACCTTCATCAGGACTGACAAATTGAACAGTGATCACATTCGATTGAATTGCTCGACCATCTGCTGAATAACCTTCTGCATGAATGGTGTGTTTTGAGAGTAAGAAATTATCTGTGTTGAATTGATATTGGAAGGGAGGTGTATTATCTTCTCCGATAGCCATATCATCGATATAAAAGACCACTTTTTCAAGATTCATCGAGCTGGTAATTTTCATCGAAAATGTGCCCTGGATTTTTCCCGTTCCTGACGAATACCCAAAATCACGAGATAGCTTCAGTACCAGGCCGGCTTCTTCTTGGGCGTGAACTACGAGAAAACTCAATTGGGATACCCAAAACCCTATCGATATGATCACCGATAATATGATTATGTCAAAATAGTGTATCTTGATAGATGTTTTTTGAGGAAATTGTTGGTTGTTCATATTCATTTCCAGCGAGTTAGGATAGTTTCCCGTTGAAAAAGCGATATTGCTAGATAGATTGCACCCAAATCCAGCAATAATAAAACAGCGATCATAGCGACGATGATGATCTTGTTGATATAGATCAAACCAGCAACCTGACCGAAGAATATCGCTAACAGGGGAACAATCACGACTGTAGAAAGCTGCTCCGCGACACGCGGGTCGTTAACCCTTGAAGAGACCATTAGGCTGAAATTCACCGAGAGCACCGCCATTAATGGACTAGCGATGAAGATGGCTAATAGCCATTGAATATCCAGCAATGTGTGGACCACATGCGGATTTTGGGTTAGGATGTTGATACCTACAGCATACAATAAGAAACTAAACCAGGTCACTAATACAGCGGGAATGACAGCAGCCAAATTTTTCCCCAGCAATAACTGAGCGGTCGATATCGGTGTCGCCAGCAAGGGCTCCAAACTACGTTGAGTTTTTTCGCCGACAATCGAATAGGCGGCGATGGTCACGGGGATGATTAGGGGCATCATCATGAATAGAATCATGAATTGACTGACCAAATACACTTGAAAGCATTCACCACCAGTTAATTCTTGTGGGCACAGTTGGGCAAATTGGGCGGGCATATCGCTGGTATATTCGGTCATGCCCGCATTGCGCGTTGAAAAAAGGATAATGAGGGGTAATGCGGTAAATAACAATGGCATAAAAATAATGGTCATTAGAATCATACGG
>JBDKUB010000094.1:0-2461 GCA_039679915.1 Anaerolineaceae bacterium | reverse complement strand
GATAACCCAACCATGCCGTAATTGACTACGCGCAAAGCATCGATGAGCTTGGGGATATCTACCATATAGAACACAATGGCTAGGCAAATCAAGCTGATCACCAAACCGGGTAGCATGCATTTCCAATCTCGTTGAGTTTCTTCTTTGCTCTTGGATGTAGTAATGGTCAATCCTCCCCATATCGCAATACGGTCAGAAAAGCTTCTTGTGGTATTTCTACATTACCGACCATTTTCATGCGCCGTTTGCCGCGTTTTTGTTTTTCAAGCAGTTTTTTCTTACGGGTAATATCTCCACCATAGCATTTAGCAAGCACATCTTTCCGCAGGGCTTTGACATTGGCACGTGAAATTACACGCCCGGCTGCTGACGCTTGGATTGGAACAGCAAACAACTGCCGTGGAATGACATCTTTTAGTTTGGAAATGATAGCCTGCCCTTTATGGTAGGCATCATCGCGATGGACAATGCTGGCGAAAGCATCCACCGGCTCATCGTTCACCAAAATTTCCAGCTTTACCAGGTCATCTTTGCGATAGTCGCTGAATTGATAATCCAGGGATGCGTAACCGCGCGTGCGTGCTTTGAGCTGATCGAAGAAATCGACGATCAATTGCGAGAGGGGCAATTCGAAAACAAGCTGCACCCGATTCGGGGTCGGGTAATCCTGCCCTAAAAAATTAGCCCGATGTTTGGTGGCGATGTCCATCACCGTTCCGTAAAATTCTGTGGGGGTCAATATCTCGATCTTCATCCAGGGCTCGCGAATTTCTTCGATCAACCCCTCATCGGGCAATTCGGCAGGCGAATTAATGTGCACCACTTCGCCCGAGCGCATGACGACTTCGTACTCTACCGTAGGAGCCGTGACCACAATATCCAGATTGTATTCGCGCTCCAACCGCTCTTGAATAATCTCCATATGAAAAGTACCCAGAAACCCACAGCGAAAACCAAAATTCAATGCCTGAGAGACCTCCGGTTCGAAAACTAAGGAAGCATCGTTCAGTTGCAGTTTTTCTAAAGCTTCTTTCAAATTATCGTAATCATCGTTTTCAACGGGGAAAATCCCGGCAAAAACCATTGGCTTGGCTTTACGATAACCGGGTAAGGGTTGACTGGCAGGGTGACCCGCCTGGGTGATGGTATCGCCCACGCGGCACTCTTGTACCGTTTTCAATCCGGTGGCGATATAACCCACTTCACCGGCAGATAGGCTGGCTGACGGTGTCATCCCCGGGGTGAATATACCAATCTCGACGGGTTTCAGCTCTACACCGGTTGCCATGAGACGCAACATGTCGGTGGCGCCGATTTTCCCTTCCATCACCCGAACATAGGCAATTACCCCTTTATAGGAATCGTAATGAGAATCGAAAATCAATGCCCTCAGGGGCGCAGCGTCATCGCCACTTGGCGGCGGCACCTGGTCGACGATGGCTTCGAGCACCGCTTCCACATTCGTGCCCTCTTTCGCTGAAATGCGGATGATGTCTTCTTTAGGTACCCCAAGCAATGTGGCTACCTCCTCCGCGACCTCATCGGGGCGGGCGGATATCAGGTCGATCTTATTTATCACCGGGATAACTTCCAGGTCAGCTTCGATTGCTTGATAAAGATTCGCCAAAGTTTGGGCTTCCACTCCTTGACTGGCATCCACGACCAGAAGAGCGCCTTCGCAAGCTGCCAACGCCCGACTGACTTCGTAGCCAAAATCCACATGACCGGGAGTATCGATCAGGTTCAGTTCATAGGCATGTCCATCTTTGGATGTGTAATTCATCCGCACCGCAGAGGCTTTGATGGTCACGCCCTTCTCGCGCTCCAGGTCCATGGCATCCAGCACCTGATCGACCATCTCCCTGTCTGGAATAGTACCGGTCAACTGAAGCAAGCGGTCAGCTAGGGTTGATTTACCATGGTCGATATGGGCGATAATGCAAAAATTGCGAATGTGTTCGCTCATAGCGGGGAGAAGTATAATCAATGAATGGCGAAATAGCAAAGGGTTTATTTTTTTCTTATCCCCTAAGTGGGAGAAGGGACTGAGGGATAAGGGATTAATCAAAAGTTGAAACCATGGTTAGGATTTTGGTCAGGCATAATTCATATACTTGATGCATAACTTTCAGCCTTGGGCAAATCAATTTATTGCCATCAATTAGGGACAACTTGATCGATAATCTCTTCGAGCTGCCCGGGCGCGGCTGCCGGGTAAGTCAGCCACGCTAAAAACTCACTGTTCCCCTTAGGTCCCAGCAGCGGCGAGCGGATCAACCCCTTCACGTCATAGCTTTCCTGTTGAGCAAAACTCAATACATCCGATAAAACCTGCCGATGCACTTGCGGATCGCGAATCACACCTTGCCCACGGCGTACTTCGGTGCGGCCGGCTTCGAATTGAGGCTTGATAAGGGCAATGATCGATCCCCTCACCTCTTGTTCCTCAGGGTTAAGAGGC